>VEND01000122.1 GCA_009711765.1 Bacillota bacterium
GACCTAACTTCTATTTGTTAGCTTCAATATAATTAACTGCATCTTTCACCTTAGATATTTTTTCAGCTTCCTCATCTGGGATTTCTAAATCAAACTCATCTTCTAAAGCCATGATTAGTTCAACTACATCTAGTGAATCAGCATCAAGATCATCTTGGAATGAAGCTTCCATAGTAATTTCATCTTCTTCTACTTCTAATTGTTCTGAAATTATTTCTTTTAGTTTATCAAAAATCATCAATCACACCTCCTTTCAAAATATTAATTTGACATTCCACCGTCTACTACTATAACTTGCCCTGTTATGTAACTAGCTAAATCACTTGCTAAAAATGCAACTGTATTAGCAATATCTTCTGGACTTCCTAATTTCTTTAGTGGAATATTTTTCTTATATTCTTTTATTACATTTTCATTTAATTTATCTGTCATCTCAGTTTCAATAAATCCAGGTGCTATAGCATTAACTCTTATATTTTTCTTTCCAACTTCTTTAGCTAAAGATTTTGTTAATCCTATAAGTCCTGCTTTTGAAGCTGAATAATTACATTGCCCTGGATTTCCTGTTATTCCTACTACGGAAGAAATATTAATTATACATCCATTTTTCTTTCTTATCATAGTTCTTATAAGGGATTTGCACAAATTATAAGCTCCCGTTAAGTTTACATTAATAACATCGTTCCAATCATCTTTAGACATTCTCATTAATAAATTATCCTTTGTGATACCTGCATTATTAACTAAAATATCCACATTTGAAACTTCATCTAATGTTTTCTTAACTAATTTTTCAACTTCTTCTAACTTAGAAACATCTGCTTGAAAACAGTATGCTTTCCTTCCCATATTTTCTATTTCAGAAACAACTTCTTCTGCCTTTTTACTATTTCTAGAATAGTTAATTATTATATCTGCACCTAAAGAAGCTAGTTTAAGTGCTATTTCTTTTCCTATTCCTCTAGAACCACCTGTAACTAAAGCAACCTTACCACTTAAGTTCATAGCTTCACTCCTTATTTTATAGTTTTTCTAATAATTTATTTAAACCCTTCAAATTTTCAATGTTACTACAATTAACTTTTGCTTTTCTTTTTCTAGCAGTTTTCTTTACAAAGCTTCTTAGAGATTTCCCAGGCCCTATCTCTATGAAAGTATCTATGCCATCATTTAACATCAAATTTACTGTATCTTCCCATAATACAGGCATAGATACCTGCTTTATAAGTAAATCTTTAATTTCTTTTGTATCCTTAATATAATCACCTGTAACATTAGAAATAACTTTTTTATTCATTTTTCCAAAGTTTACTTTATTTAATTCCTTTTCTAATTTATCTCCAGCAGGTGTTAATAAACTACTGTGAAATGGTGCACTAACTGGTAAAACTAATGCTCTTTTAGCACCCTTTTCTTTAGCTAATTCACAACTCTTTTCAACCGGATCAACTTCTCCTGATATAACTATTTGTCCAGGACAATTATAATTAGCACATTCGACTATTCCCTTTTCATTACTTACTTTCTTTGTAATATCTTCAACTTCTTCTCTATCTAAACCTATAATAGCTGCCATAGTACCCTTTCCTAAGGGTACAGCTTCTTGCATATATTTTCCTCTTTTATTAACAAGTCTAACAGCATCACTAAAATTAAAAACTTCACTATATACTAAAGATGCATATTCTCCTAAGCTTAATCCTGCTGTAGTTTCTGCACTTAATCCTAAGCTTTCTAAAACCCTTAAGATTGCCACTGAAGTTGTTAAGATAGCAGGTTGAGTAATTTCAGTTTTTACTAATTCTTCCTTTGGTCCTTCGAAACACAATTTTTTAATATCAAATCCTAAGGCTTCATTTGCCTCTAAAAAAGTCTTTTTAGCAACATCATATTTTTCCGATATTTCTAGGCCCATACCAACATACTGTGCTCCTTGACCTGGGAAAATAAAAGCTGTTTTCATAATATCACTCCTACAATTTTGCTATGTTTTCTTTTACTTCTTTTGCATGGCTCATTATTTCATCAATTACTTCTCGACAACTTTTTATATCAGTTATAAGACCACTTATCTGTCCAGCCATTACAGAGCCATATTCTATGTCTCCATCTATAACTGCTTTTTTAAGAGCACCTGCTCCCATTTTTTCTATTTCACTTTTATCAACATTATTCTTTTCTAATTTATTAAATTCTTTCGTTAATTTATTTTTTAGAGTTCTAACAGGATGTCCTGTTGATCTACCAGTAGCTATAGCATCTCTATCCTTAGCTTTTAATATTTTATACTTATAATCATTATGAGCTATGCATTCCTCAGTACAAACAAACCGAGTACCTATTTGTACAGCTTTAGCTCCTAAGGATAATGCAGCTACAAAACCTCTTCCATCAGCAATACCTCCTGCAGCTATAACAGGGATGTTTACAGAATCTGTAATCTGTGGTACTAAAGACATAGTAGTTAACTCACCGATATGTCCTCCTGCTTCTGTCCCTTCAGCTATAACTGCATCACAACCTACTCTTTCCATTCTCTTTGCTAGCGCAACAGACGGTACAACTGGAATTACTTTAGTTTCTATTTTTTTAAATCCTTCTATATATTTACCAGGATTCCCAGCACCAGTTGTAACTACTGGAATTTTTTCTTCATGTACTAAATCTATCATATCATCCACATAGGGAGATAATAGCATTATATTAATTCCAAAAGGTTTATCTGTTAATTCTTTAGCCTTTTTTATCTCTTTTTTTATAACATCCTTTGGTGCATTTCCACAGCCTATTATACCTAAACCTCCAGCATCTGATACTGCTGCAGCTAATTCAGCTGTTGCAACCCAAGCCATTCCCCCTTGAATTATTGGGTATTTTATATTAAGTAATTCACAAATTTCAGTATTAAACATAGTGTGCCTCCTATTTATTCCATTTAATTACACAAGATCCCCAAGTTAAGCCTCCTCCAAAACCTACAAGGATTACATTATCATTATTTTTAATCTTACCTTCCTTAACCGCTTCATCTAATGCAACTGGTATGGACGCCGATGACATGTTTCCATATTTATCTAGATTTACATATACCTTGTCCTTATCTAGTTTTAATCTTTTTCTAGCTGAGTTTATTATTCTTATATTAGCTTGATGAGGAACTAAGTAATCTATATCTGACAATTCTAAACCACTTTTATTTACTACCTTCTTTGAAGCATCCCCCATAATTTTTACTGCAAATTTAAATACTCCATTACCCTCCATATTTATATAATGAAGTTTATTTTCAACAGTTTCCTTGCTAGCAGGCATTTTAGATCCTCCTGCTGGTTGTGTTAAATAATCTGCTCCTTTACCATCAGCACCTATATCTATCGATAATACACCTGTATTTTCTTCAACCTCGCTAATAACTGCTGCTCCAGCTCCATCTCCAAATAACACACAAGTATTTCTATCTGTAAAATCAGTTATCTTTGATAAAGCATCAGCACTAATTAATAAAATATTCTTATATATCCCTGCCTTCACATAACCATAGGCAACTGAAAGTCCGTATATAAAACCTGAACATGCCGCCTCTAAATCAAAGGCCGCTGCATTTTCACACTCTAAATCCCTTTGTACTAAACATGCAGTAGATGGAAATGCCATATCAGGAGTGACTGTTGTTACTATTATTAAATCAATATCTTCACTACTTAACCCTGAATCTTTGATAGCTTTTTTTCCAGCTTCTATTGCCATATACGAAGTTGCTTTATCCTTATCTAAAATCCTTCTTTCCTTTATACCTGTCCTTGATTGAATCCATTCATCATTAGTATCAACCATTTCTTCTAGTTCTTTATTAGTTAATATATTCTCAGGCACATAACTACCTAAGCCTATAATTCCAACACCTTTATTATTCAGTTTTCTCCCCTCCTGTCTTATTTATTTCTTGTTTTATTTTATTAACAACATCTCTTTCTGTAAAAATCTTTGCCTGCCTTATTGCATTTTTAATAGCGACAGCATCTGAGCTACCATGGGCTTTAATAACAGCTCCCTTTAATCCTAATAAAAGGGCACCTCCATACTCACTATAATCTAATTTATCCTTAAAACTTTTAAAACTAGGCTTAAGTAAGAGTGCACCTATTTTTGTTAATGTATTTTTCATAAATTCTTTCTTTAAAGTACTAAAAATTGATTGGGCTAACCCTTCAGTAAGTTTTAAGACTGTATTTCCTACAAATCCATCAGTAAGTAAAATATCTACATAACCCTTAGGGATATCTCGTGCTTCTAAATTCCCATAAAAGTTTATATCAGCCTCTTTAAGTAAATTATATGTATCTTTTACTAATTCATTGCCCTTTCCTTCTTCTACTCCTATATTAACAAGTCCAACCTTAGGATTTTCAATGTCTAAGACTTTCTCAGCATAAATAGAGCCCATTATTGCAAACTGCTTTAAATTTTTTGGTCTACACTCTGCATTGGCTCCTGCATCTAAAAGTAAAGATACTCCCTTATCAGTTGGATACACAGGAGCTAATGCTGGCCTTTCAATACCTTTAATTCTTCCAGCTACAAAAATACCTCCTGCTAACAACGCCCCCGTGTTACCTGAGGATATAAATGCATCTGCCTGATTCTTTTTTACCAAATTAAGTCCTACAACCATAGAAGAAATCTTTTTTCTTCTAATAGCTATTACTGGTTTATCTTCATTTTCTATTATTTCATTTGCATTTACTATTTCTAAATTATCCTTTGGATATTCATATTTATTTAATTCTTTTTCTATATCTTCTTTTTTTCCTACTAAAATAACATTTATATCTAATTCCTTAATAGCATCAACAGCACCTTTTACTGTTACTGTTACACCTTTGTCTCCCCCCATAGCATCTAAAGCTATCTTCATTTTAACCCTCCTAGTATATTTATTCGATAACTACTAGAATAAATTTACCTCTAAAAACTTGTTTTTGAGAAACGTTAATAAATACATGCACAAAGTACTTATTTCCTCGTATACGAACAACCTCTGCTTTAGCAATTAATTTTTCACCAGCTTCAACTGGTGTTTTATATTTAATATTTGAAACTCCAGTTAAAGCTACATCAGCATCTATAACTGCCATAGCTATAGACTCAGCTTGAGCAAAGATATGATGACCTCTAATAACGTTGGTTTTTTCAAAAGCCATATTTTTATCAGTCTCTAAAATTGATATACCACTTTTTCCAAGTTGTAAATCTACTAACTCCCCAACTATTTCTTTACCTCCTAAAGATCTAACTTTAGAATAATTATTCTCTGCCACATGTTTAACCCGTTCTCTTAACTCTGGTATTCCTAATTCTAATCTGTCTAATCTAATTGTTTGAATGCTTACATCAAATATTTCGGTTAATTCTTCATCTGTCAAAAAGGGGTCTTCAGATAGTTTTTCCTTTAACTTTTCTTGCCTTTCTTTCTTTTTAAATCTTTTAGCCAAAAAACCACCCCTATATTATAACTTGAATTTAGTACCTGTTACTAAAACTTAGTATATATCATCTTCATTTATAATGCAAGAGATATTATTTTTTTTTAATAAGTATTAAAAAGACCTGTATCTATCAGATACAGGTCTTTAGTCAAATTATAAAAGATAGCGATTTATTAATCACTATCTTCATAACTTATTCTACCTCTATAACTTCTTTATTCTTGTAATATCCACATTCCTTACATACTCTATGTGGTAATTTAGGTTCATGGCATTGAGGGCACTCAACGAAGCTAGGTTTCCTAAGTTTACTATTAGCTGATCTTCTTTTATCTCTTCTTGACTTAGAAGTTTTTCGCTTAGGTACTGCCATTTAAAACACCTCCTTAAATTAGTCCAATAATTCTTTTAGTTTTTCTAAACGAGGGTCCACATCAGTAGTATCACATTCACACTGCTCCCCATTTAAATTGATTCCACATTTAGGACAAAGACCTTTACAATCACTATTACATAGCGATTTCATAGGAAAATCTAAAACTATAACCTTTTTTATAGCCTTTTCTAAATCGATTTTTCCTTTATCCAAATAAATTGTAATCTCTTCCTTTGAATCATCTTCGGCTTTTTCAATAATTTTCCCTGATAGAACTGAAGTTTGTTTATTAGTAAACTCTTCTAAACATCTGTCACAAACATCGGTATATTCATAAGAAATATCTAAATTTATAAAAATACCGTCATCTGTTTTATAGATGCCTCCATTAAGAGCTAAGGGCTTATGAAACTCCACTCTTTTACCCCTTATATTTAAGTAACTTAAATCAAAGACATCATCGATTTTAACAATATTCTCAGAACCATCAAGAAGTTTTGATAGGTTTATTATCATATTATTCACCTCTAACATCGCCGAATTTCATTATATAAACCAAGATAACTTTTGTCAAGTAATATTTATAAGACAGGGGAAAAATCCCCTGTCTATATTATATAAGATTCTCAGTGTCTCTAGCAATCATTAATTCTTCATTAGTTGGTATAACTATAACTTTAACTTTTGAATCTTCAGTATTAACAACAGTATCTTTTCCTCTTACATCATTCTTTTCTTTATCTATTTGTATACCCATATATTCTAAATCAGAACAAATTGCTTCTCTCATAACAGGTGAATTTTCTCCTAAACCTGCTGTAAATACTACTGTATCTACTCCGCCCATTATTGAAGCATATGCTCCTATATATTTTTTAACTCTGTTTACGAATTTATCTAATGCCAATTGAGCTCTTTCATTTCCATCATTAGCAGCTTCTTCTATATCTCTAAAATCACTACTTACTCCTGAAATTCCTAAAACTCCTGATTTTTTATTCATTAAAGTATTTACTTCTTCTATACTCATATTTTCCTTTTCCATAAGGAAAGTGATTATCGCTGGGTCTAAATCTCCACATCTTGTTCCCATTGCAAGTCCTTCTAAAGGTGTGAATCCCATACTAGTATCTATTGACTTTCCATTTTTAACTGCAGCTAAACTCGCACCATTTCCTAGGTGACATGTAATAATTTTTAAATCTTCTAAATCTTTATCTAACATCTCTGCAGCCTTATTAGCAACATATTTATGTGAAGTTCCATGGAAACCATATCTTCTTATACCATATTTCTCGTATAATTCATATGGTAATGGGTAAATAAAGTTTTTCTTTGGCATTGTTTGATGGAATGCAGTATCAAATACAGCCACCATCGGAGTATTAGGCATTAATTCTTGACATGCCTCAATTCCCATCATGTTAGGTGGATTGTGTAGTGGTGCTAAATCTGCACATTCCTCAATAGCATCCATTACATTTTGGTCTATCTTAACTGAATCTGCGAATTTCTCTCCTCCGTGAACAACTCTGTGTCCAACTGCATTGATTTCATCCATAGAATCAATAATTCCATGTTCTTTGTCAACTAATGCATTTAAAACTATTTCTAAAGCTACCTTGTGATTCTTCATAGGTTTTTCAATAACTACTTTGTCATTTCCGCTAGGCTTATGTACCACCTTTGAACCTTCAATCCCTATTCTTTCTCCTAATCCTTTTGCTAATACTTCTTCATTTTCCATATCTATTAATTGATATTTTAACGAAGAACTACCACAGTTAATAACCAAAATCTTCATATATAAACCTCCTAATTTTTATTCTTTTTCTACCAACAACATAATAATACAAAAACACAAAAAAATCAACTATATAAACCATAAAAACAATATTTTCTTAATATTTTTATTATTTTATTTTATAATTATATTATACATATTTTTTGTATATTTACTCATAATGTAATAAAATAGTTATAAACATATTAAATGGAGGATTTTAATGAATATAGTCGGTTTAATTACAGAATACAACCCATTTCATAATGGTCATTTTCATCACTTTAAATTATCTAAGGAAGTAACTAATTCAAGTTTGAGTGTTTGTGTAATGAGTGGAAATTTTCTTCAAAGAGGTGAACCTGCTATAGTTGACAAATGGACTAGAGCTAAGTCAGCAGTTGATAGCGGCGTTGATTTGGTATTGGAATTACCTACAATATATGCTTGTCAAAGTGCAGAATATTTTGCCTATGGAGCAATTAAATTATTAGATTCTTTAAATATTATTGATTCAATTTCTTTTGGGAGTGAATCAGGAAATTTAGATCTTTTAAAAGAAATTGCAAGTATTTTATCTAATGAAACTTTAGATTTTAAAAAACACTTGAAAAAATCTTTATCAAACGGCGACCCTTTCCCAAAGGCTAGAAATTATGCCCTAAAAAAAAGTTTAGATAAGGATGTTTCAAAAATACTTATAAAATCAAATAATATATTAGGTATTGAATATATTAAAGCTCTAAATAAATTAAAAAGTAATATTAAGCCTTTTACTATTAAAAGAAAAGGGGCAGATTATAATTCAAATGTATTGACTGGTAGTATTTCAAGTGCTACTTCTATACGGAAAACACTTTTAGAAAATTACGATTTAAAGAATATTTCTAAATCTATTCCCACTCATAGCTATAGACATTTAAAAGATTTTTATAATGAATACAAAACTTTTAATAAGCTAGAAAATTACAATGACATCTTACTTTATCTTTTAAGAACAAATAATAAAGAAATGTTAAATAACCTAATGGATGTCGAAGAAGGATTAGATAACAGAATTAAAAATATTAGTAATAAATATGATGATATAAGAGTTATCTTAAATAATATTAAAACTAAAAGATATGCATATACAAGACTACAAAGAATTTTTATCCATCTCTTATTAGGATTAACAGAGGATAAATTCAAAACCTATCATAACAGTTCTTTAACCTATGTTAGGGTACTTGCATCTAATGTTAATGGTTTTAAAATATTAAAACAAATCAAAAAAGAATCTAATGTAGAAATTATAACTAAGTTTGCTAACTACGAAAAAATTAAATCCAAAAAATTAAAAGATATGATTGAAATAGACAAAAAGGCAACAGATATTTACTTTTTAGGTCTAAATAAAAGTAAGACTATAAAAGCAAATTATGATTATTACATATCACCATATATAAAAAAAGATTAAGCTTTAAAGCTTAATCTTTATATTTTTTAATAATTGCTTTTATTTTTTTCATATTTTTAATAGTTTCATTATAGCCTATTTCAAAACACTCTTCCACTTTATCAAATCTAGATGGTTTTATATGTGATAAATTAGGCTTAATTACTATATCAGCTAATATTATTCTATTTTCTAATATCTGTTTTGCCATAACATCAATTGATTGTAATATCACATCAAAAACATTATTAATCCTACCAGGTTTTGTGCTAAAACCAACATCAACTGCAATGATTATATCAGCTCCCATATCTTTAACAATATTTACAGGCACCCTTTCTATTACACCTCCATCAACTAATACTTTATCCCTTGATTTTACAGGAACAAATATTCCAGGAATAGATATACTCGCTCTTACTGCTTTATATATAGGTCCTTTTTTAAATACAAATACTTTAGAATTTTTAATATCTGTAGCTACTATAGAAAGTTTTTTATTAGTATCCTCTATATTTTTGCCACCTGTTAATAGTTTGGTAATTTCCTCTACACAATTCCCCTTAATAAAACCTCTTTTTGGTACTGTTAAATCTAACCATGTTTTTCTATCTAATTGTAAAGCTATATTTTTCATCATATTAGGTTTTGTATTGCAACAATAAACACTTCCTATTAATGCACCAGCACTACTTCCTGCTACACAATCTATTTTTATATTATTATCATCTAATGCTTTTAAAACCCCTATATGAGCTAAACCTCTAGCGGCACCTGAACCTAAAGCTAAACCTAAAACTGGTTCCTTCCCAAATAATCACCCTCTTTAAATCATATATATATAATTACTTCAATATAATATAACATGAAATTAACAGGAGGTATGTCATGCCTAATATTATATTTATTTTATCTATATGTTTAATTTTATTTATATATTATTCATTAAAACCTACAATAAAAAAATATCTATTACAAGCTTTTTTAATTACTATAATATTATGGTTAACATTTGTTATAATTCTTTTTCCTGAAGAGATTGTTAATGCTTCATTAAGTGGCTTAAAAATCTGGTTTTTCACAGTTTTTCCATCACTACTTCCTTTTTTTATTGTAGCTGAGATATTATTAAGTCTTGGAATAGTAAACTTTATAGGAGCTTTATTAAAACCTTTAATGAGACCATTATTTAACGTTCCAGGTGAAGGATCTTTCGCCTTTGCTATGAGTATAACCTCTGGTTATCCAGTTGGTGCTAAATTAGTAGCTAAATTAAGAAAAAGTAATACAGTATCAAAAACAGAAGCAGAAAGACTTGTAGCTTTCTGTAGTACTTCTGGTCCTTTGTTTATGATTGGAGCAGTTGCAGTAGGCATGCTTAACAATCCAAAACTAGGAGCTTTAATAGCTATATCCCATTACTTAGGGGCTGTTTTTGTAGGTTTGTTATTTAGATTTTATAAACGTAACAATGGAAATAAAAAATTATATGATAATAATACTAATTTAATAGATTCTTTTAAAGATCTAATTAAAGGAAAGTTTAAAAAAAATAAAAGTCTAGGTTTAATTATGGGGGATGCTGTTAAAGAAGCAATAAGTACAATGCTTCTTATAGGAGGTTTTATAATATTTTATTCTGTGGTTATTAAAGTTTTATCATTGACTAATGTTTTTAACTTCATATCTGATTTTTTTCCTAATACAAATCCTGATATTGTAAAGGGTTTACTAAGTGGTTTAATTGAAATGACAAATGGTTGTCAAATAGTTTCATCTATGCATATAAATGATTATTTAATTAAAGTTTTAATTATAAGTTTTTTAATAGGATGGAGTGGTCTTTCAATACATAGTCAAGTTATTAGTTTTATTAGCAAAACTGATATAAGTATAAAAATATATGTCTTTTCAAAGGCATTACACGGAATATTTGCAGTAATCTTTACTTACTTTTTATATTTTTTTAAATATAAAAATGTTATTGTCAAACCAACAATATATAATACTCAAAATTATATTTACTCAAAGGATTGGATTTCTTATTTTAGCTTTTCTTTTAAAATAATAATTATCATTTTATTATTAATTATTTTTATAGGTATCATAGGAAATTATATATTATATAAATGCAACAAAAAAATTAAAGCTTCTTAAGAAGCTTTAATTTTTAAAGTCCTTTTAATTCATCTCTGTTACTTTCAAGGGTATCAATCATATCCTTCATATTATTTTGTAACTCTTTAAGTAATTCATCTGCATATTCCCTAGCACCTATTCTAATTTCTTTAGCATTATGTTGTGCTTTACTTAGTATTTCCTCTGCTCTTTCATTAGCTTGTTTTGTTATTTCATCTTCTTCTACCATTTCTTCAATATGTAACTTAGCCTCTTCTATTACAGTATCAGCTTCATTTTGTGCTTCAGCTAAAATCCTTTGTCTCTCTTCTTTTATCCATTCAGCTTGTTTAATTTCATCAGGTAACTTAAGTCTGATTTCTTTTATAACATCTAAAACTTCTGCTTTATCTACCATAACTTTTCCAGCGAAAGGTATCGAAGAACTTTCATCAAGTATATCTTCAATTTCATCTAATAATTTTAATATATCCAACCAAATACCCCCTTATTTAATTAAGTTTTTTTCCTTCATTGCCAATTCAACTTCCTTAGGCACAAGCTGTGATATATCTCCATCAAATTTAGCAACTTCCTTTACTAAACTAGAACTTAAAAAAGAATATTCACTACCAGTCATTAAGAAAAATGTTTCTATATCTGTGTTAAGTCTATTATTCATTAAAGCCATTTGAAGTTCATATTCAAAATCAGAAACCGCTCTAAGCCCCTTAATAATCATAGATATATCTTTTCCTTTAACATAGTCAACCAAAAGTCCAGTAAAACAATCTATCTCTACATTATCCATATTTTTAGTTGCTTTTTTTAAAAGCTCTATTCTTTCTTCCACTGAAAATAATGCTTTTTTTGAAGGATTATTTAAAACTGCAACTATTACTTTATCAAATTTCCTTCTAGATCTTTTTATTATATCTAAATGTCCATATGTAACAGGATCAAAACTTCCTGGATATACTACTGCCATTATCCTTCCTCCCTTCTATAAAAAGAAATGCTTGTATCATTATATTTTCTAGTATCAAAGTTTACAAGCTCTGATATTCTTTCTGGGAGGTTTAAACTACTCTCATGTTCAATGATTATATAACCTTCTTTTGATAATATATTATTTTTACTTATTTCTTCTATAGTTGGTTTTACTAGATTTTTATTATAAGGGGGATCTAAAAAAATAATATCAAAATCTACTCTTTTTTTAGACAATATTTTTATGGCTCTATCTACAGTGTTTTTATAAACATTAGCCTTTTTTATAAGATCGGTTTTTTTTAGATTTTCTTTAATTATTTTTACACTTGAAGCATTATTATCTATAAAATAACATTGTTCTGCACCCCTACTTAAAAATTCTATACCAATATTTCCAGACCCTGAAAACAAATCAAGAACTCTCTGATTACTTACATCAGGTATTATATTAAATAACGACTCTTTAATCCTATCTGTTGTTGGTCTAGTTTTTAAACCCTTAGGTGCTTTTATTCTATGTCCCTTTGCTGAACCTGTAATAATTCTCAATTTAATTCCTCCCAACTCTAACAATATTATTTTAGCATAATAGTTAAAACTATACAAAATATAATTTAAAAAAAATGTCAAATTTTTTAAATTTCGCTAGATAAAAAAAGAAAGATGCTCATAATAGAACATCTTTCTTTTTTTATCTATAATAAGGAAATTATCTTCCTGACATTTGTCTTTGTGCCATTTCAACTAGTCTCTTAGTCATATATCCACCAACATAGCCATTTTGTCTAGATGTCAATGTTCCTTTATCTGTTTGTTCATAGTTTGATAATCCCAATTCATTAGCTATCTCAGTTTTCATTTGATTTAATGCTTGACGAGCCTCAGGTACAACTAGTCTATTACTACTTCTATTATTGTTTGCCATATTTTTCACCTCCTTTTACTTTGTACTATTAATTTAACCATTTTAAAATTTTTTACACTGGTAATTTAACCTTTAAATATTATAAAATAGTACAATAGTTTTATTTTAGGTGAATTATGACAAACTAATTCAAACTAATATCTTTAATATTATCTTTAAATTTACAAATAATTTTCTCTTTTAGTTTTTTATATTTATTGTTTAACCGTGGTTCTTCTTTTAAAATTTTCATTGCAATTTCTCTTATTTCTTTTACTTTATTCATATCCTTTGTAATATCGGCAATCTTCAACTCAAAAAGACCATGTTGTTTAGTTCCAAAAAATTCTCCTGGTCCTCTTATATCTAAGTCTTTTTTAGATACTTTAAATCCGTCATTTGTTTTTTCCATTATTGCCATTCTTTCTTTTGCTGTGTCAGTCTTTCCTTCATTTATTAATATACAATAAGACTTATAATTGCCTCTTCCAACTCTTCCTCTAAGTTGATGTAATTGAGCTAATCCAAACCTTTCTGCATTTTCGATAAGCATTGTATTTGCATTAGTCACATTAACACCTACTTCAATCACAGTAGTTGAAACTAAAATATCTATTTCTTTATTTTTAAAATCAACCATTATTTTCTCTTTTTCCTTCGATTTCATTTTCCCATGTAAAAGTCCTAAATTGTAATCATTAAAATAACTTTTCTTTAAATTTTCATATAAATCTGTAGCAGATAGCAAATCTAAATCTTCGGATTCTTCAACTAATGGGCAAACAATATAAGCTTGTCTTCCCATATTCAATTGCTTTTTTATAAAATTATATATCCTTTCTCTATATGTTTTATCAACTGCATAAGTATCGACTTTTTTTCTACCTGGTGGTAATTCATCTATTACAGAAATATCTAAATCTCCATAAAGTATCAAAGCTAATGACCTTGGTATAGGGGTAGCAGTCATTACTATTATATCAGGATTGTATCCTTTCTTTGTTAATGCAGCTCTCTGACGAACACCAAATCTATGCTGTTCATCAGTTATCGCTAAACCTAGTTTATTAAACTCTATATCCTTTTGAATAACTGCATGAGTTCCAATAATTAAATCTATTTTTCCCTCTTTTATATCTTTTAGTATTTTATTTCTTTCAGTTTTAGTTAATCCACCTACTAAAAGTCTACATTTAATATCGTACTTATCTAATAATTTTGTGATTTCTTGGTAATGTTGAATGGCTAATATTTCAGTAGGTGCCATCATTGCACACTGAAACCCTGATTTTATTGCCTTTAAAATAGCTAATAATGCAACGACAGTCTTCCCTGAACCTACATCTCCTTGTAACAATCTATTCATTGATTTTTCTGATTCCATATCACTACTTATCTCGTTAAAAACTCGTTTTTGTGCTTTAGTTAGTTTAAATGGTAAATCATTTATAAAATCTTTAATTTCTTTTACTTTTTTAAATTTAATACCTTTCTTTTGATGATTAATATTTTTTTTAATTAATATTAAACCTAATTGCAATATAAGTAACTCATCAAAGATTAGTCTTTCCTTAGCTTTCTTATAAGTTATTTTGTCCTTAGGAAAATGAATATACATTAATGCTTTTTTTAATGTATATAAATCTAAAGCTTTTATTAAATCTTTTGGTAAAATTTCTTCTATTTTATTATTATAGCCCTTTATAGCATTGCTTATTATTTTTAATAATTCTGTTTGAGACAAACTTTCTGTTAATGGATATACTGGTATTATACTTCCTATATTGTTTCTATTTTCTTTTTTTTCATATGTAGGATTGCTTATTTCTATTTTTCCATATTTTCTATTAACCTTACCATTAACTTTTATCTCATCACCTATTTCAAAATTATTAAGTACATAACTTTGATTAAACCAAACAAGATTTGCATAACCAGTATCATCTTTTACAGGTAATTTTGAAATAGACAATCTTTTCTTTGTCCTTAAATTTGTACCAACACCACATACTTCTACATTAAGATTAACCCTTTCTCCATCTATACATTTATTAATCTTTGTGACATGTCTTCTGTCATCATAAGTTCTAGGAAAATAATATAAAAGGTCTTCAACCGTAGATATTTCTATCTTTCTTAACTTTTTTGCTCTTTTTGGTCCAACACCTTTCAAATATTTAACTGATTTTAATAGATCACTCAAATTTCTCACCTCAAATGGACTTTGACTAAATTAAAAGTAGTTAAGATTAACTTAACTACTTTTAATATACTTATTCAACTGAAAAAAGATAATAATATAATGGTTGACCTCCATATATAACTTCTATATCACAATCTTCATTTTCTTCTTCTATTTTTTCCGATAATTCTATAGCTTGTTCTTTAGTAACTTCTTCTCCGTAAAATATAGTTATTAAATCATTGTCTTCATCTACAATTTCTTTTATTAGTTCAACTGACACATCGTTTATTTCAGTTCCTACAGCTTTTATATCACCATCAAATATACCTATTATATTATCCTTTTTTATTTCTTTATCTTTAATAGTAGTATCCCTTACAGCAAAAGTTATTTCTCCTGTTTTAACTTCTTTATAAGCCTCTGTCATGCTTTCTAGGTTTTCTTCAACCCCAAGGTCCTCTTCAAAGGATAACAAAGCTGATATCCCCTGTGGTATCGTTTTAGTAGGTAATACAGTAATACTTCTATCACTTAACTCTCTAGCTTGGTTTGCAGCTAAAACTATATTACTATTATTAGGTAATATTATTATGTTTTCCCCAGTAACTTCATCTACTGCTTTTAAAATATCCTCTGTACTTGGATTCATAGTTTGTCCACCTAATATTACATAATCAACGTTTAAATCCTTAAACACATTCTTGATTCCTTCTCCCATAGCTACAGTTATAAAGCTATATTTCTTAGCTTCTTTCTTATCATTTTTAGTTTCTTCAATAACTTCATTTCTATGTTGGTATTTCATATTATCTATTTTTATATCTGTTAGTTCACCTAATTTTAATGCTTTCTCTATAACAATTCCGGGATTGTTAGTATGAATATGAGCTTTAATAATATCATCTGCTCCAACAACTAATAAAGAATCTCCATATGATGATATTTCACTTCTAAAATTATTAACATCTTTATTTGTATTATTAATAATAAATTCTGTACAATAACTGTATTTTATATTTTCATCTGTAGAATCTTTTGATAAATCTGCTTGTTTATATTCCTCAATTAAAACATCATCATTCCCTGTCAGTCCTTCTAAAGCACCTTTTAATATAAACATAAGTCCTTTTCCACCAGCATCTACAACACCAGCTTCTTTTAATACATCTAACATTTCTGGAGTTTTATCTAAAGTTATATCCCCATGTTTAATAACTTCTTTTAAAAATATTACAATATCAGTTTCTGTCTCTTTTAATTCTAAAGCCTTTTTTGAGCACTCTCTTGCTACAGTTAGAACTGTTCCCTCTATAGGTTTCATAACGGCTTTATAAGCCGTGTCTGAAGCTACCTTAAAGCCATTAGCTAATGTAGCAACATCTATTTTTTCATTTCCTTTTAATCCTTTTGCAAATCCTCTAAATATTTGAGACAATATAACGCCTGAGTTTCCTCTTGCCCCCATTAAAGAACCCTTAGCTGCTGCTGATGCTATTTTCTCAACATCCTCATCTTCCACCATTTTAATATGCCTTACTGCAGATTGTACTGTTAATGACATATTAGTTCCTGTATCTCCATCAGGTACAGGAAAAACATTCAAAGAATTAACAAGCTCTTTATTATCATCTAAAGCATTCGCAGCGGTAATAAACAACTTCTTAAGTAATGTCGCATCTAAATATTCGATTTTCAACTTTGTACCTCCTAACCTTCTACTTTTGTACTCGTACGCCTTGTACATGGATATTAACTTTATCTACTTTCAATCCTGTTAAATCTTCTATATTATATTTAACCTTTTCTATTATGTTGTTAGCGACAACAGAAATTTTAGTACCGAATTGAACTACTATGTATAAATCAATGTTAATGAGCTTATTATCAGTATGAATCTTAACACCTTTTGTTAAGTGTTCCTTTCTAAGTAACTCCACAAGACCATCTGTTTTACCTTTTGTTGACATTC
The DNA here is from genome assembly GCA_009711765.1 of Bacillota bacterium. GTDB lineage: Bacteria > Bacillota > Clostridia > Tissierellales > MES13 > MES13. The sequence continues at coordinate 17,253 of VEND01000122.1, forward strand.
CTACTAAACCATAACATTCCATTGCAGCCATACCCGCTATTGAAGCTAAAACATTATCATCAATGTTTATGCTACCATATTTGTTATTCAATTTTCCAGGCATTAACATACCTCCTTAAATATTAATCAATTATTACACACATATATATTCTACCCTAATATGATTTTGTAATCAAATTTTAGAATCTTTTTATATAAAATACTTATTAGGTTAAAATATTATTTATACATACTATATACTTTATATTAAATTATATGATTTTAACTATATTATATCAAATTTTATTATAATATATAAATCATCATTGCAAAATCACTAATAGTTGTGGTAAAATATTGATGTTTGCAGTTAATCTGCAACGTGGAGTTAAGGAGGTGTTAAGTATGGCTAAATATTGTGAAATTTGTGGTAAGGGAAAGGCTAGCGGAAACAATGTAACTTTTTCAAAGCGTCATAATAAAAGAACTTGGAGTCCTAACGTACGTAAGGTAAAAGTGATCGTAGATGGAACACCAAAAAGAATGCATGTTTGTACTAGATGCTTAAGATCTGATAAAGTAAAAAGAGCACTATAATAATTCGGCTTCCATAAGGAAGCCTATTATTATAATATTTAATTACTATATAAAAACCATCCAAACTTAATTAGAGAAATCCCTAAGCATGTCAACATAACCCATTTTGGTAAGATATAAATAGAAAAGCCAATAAATATAAAAATAATAAATATAAAAATTAATTCTCTTAAACCCCTCATATTTATCCCCTCTAAAACATTCTATAAAATGTCCATCCTAATAATACAAGTAAAATTCCTAATAATAGTAACCAAAATTTAAATGGTACAACTTGAATTATAATAATAGTACCTATCACTGCTAAAACAATTCCAATAATTTTTTTTAATTTACTTTTGCAATAGAATTTAGGGAATTTTGGAAATCTTTTTTTCATAAATATCTCCCCTTTAAAAAAGCAATTATATATTTATCTTATTCAAAAGTAAATATTTTGTTACATTTTACTTACTACATAATTAATCCCTTGATTTAATAAGTAAACAAATCCCACTTTCGATTTCAATTATGCCTTCCTTTTCTTTTAATTTATTACTTATACCAAAAGTTGAACCAAATTTAAAATCTAATTTCTTTGTTTCATATTCAAATCCTTTCAAAGTAACACCTTCTGCATCCTTAAATAAAGGAATTAATGAAACGTAATTATTACCCGTTTTTGTAATTTTAGCTCTTTTGTTAACCAATAATATTTCATTATTGTTGTCTACTATTTTGGCCGCAACTCCCTTTTTAAAGATTGGATACAAAAGCATTACATTAGCAATAGTATGGTCTAATCTTGTTCCGGTAGCTCCAATAATAGATATATTATTTGCACCTAAGTCTAGTGCATAATCTATGGATAATTCAAGATCTGTTTTATCTTTTTTTCTAGGAAACGTTTTAAAACTTACTCCTTTATTTTCATAATAATCAATTAATTCATTATCTATTGAATCTAAATCACCAATAATTACATTAGGTATAATATCATTTTTAAATAATAATTTTGCTCCACCATCAGCACAAATAATAGAATTAACCCCTTCTAAATTTTCCTTTATTAAATCTGAATTTAAATCACTTCCACTTCCTATTATCAACACTTTCATATAATCCCTCACTTATTTTTCTTTTGGTTTACATATTGTTTATATCGTAAACTTATTTTAGATTTCTTTAAAAAGATAAAGTAAATCTTATAATTTTCTTTTAATAAGAAATAAAACCATATCCATAGGATAATGGTTTCATTACATTAGTTACTATTTAACCTCATTTTTTAAGTTTTCTATCGCTAAGTTAATATCCTCTGCTTTAAAAATTGCAGATCCTGCAACAAATATATTTGCTCCCCAATTACACACTCGTTTTATATTATTCTCCTTTATTCCTCCATCAACTTGAATATCAATATTAAGATTTTCTTCTTTAATTAAGTTTCTTAATTGTTTTACTTTAGATTCCAATGATTCAATAAGACTCTGACCTCCAAATCCTGGGTTAACAGTCATAATTAAAACCATATCTAAGTCTTTTAATACATGTTTGATAGTTTCAATTGGTGTTGCTGGATTTAAAGCTACACAAGCCTTTAGTCCATAAGACTTTATTTGTTGAATAGTTCTGTGTAGATGTATTGACGCCTCTTGATGTACTGTTATAATATCTGCACCTGCTTCAGCAAAATCTTTTATATAACGTTCGGGTTCTTTAATCATTAGATGTACATCAAAGGGTAAATCCGTTGTTTTTCTAAGTGATTTAATCACCGGAGGACCCATTGTAATATTAGGTACAAACATTCCATCCATTATATCTAAATGTATTAAATCTGCTCCAGCGTTTTCTACTTTCTTTATTTGTTCATCTAATCTACTAAAATCAGCAGATAGTAAAGATGGTGCTATTTTTTTCATATCTAATACCTCCTATTATTTTTTATCTCATGTAAGAATTTTATATAATTATTATATCTATCTTTACTAATTTGCCCCTCTTCTAGTGCCTCTTTAACTGCACATTTGGGTTCTTTATGATGTTTACATCCTGTAAATTTACACATGTTTTTATATTCATAAATTTCTTTAAAAAAGTAATCTAAATTATCCTCATCAGCAAAATTTATATTAAGCGAACTAAAACCTGGTGTATCTACAACCCATCCCCCAATATCTAATTCTAATAAATTGGCACTTCTGGTTGTATGTTTGCCCCTATTAGTTTTTTCACTTATTTCTCCTGTTTTTAAACTTAGATTAGGTTGAACTGAATTTAATAAAGTAGATTTACCTACCCCTGATGGACCCGCAAATACACTTATTTTATTTTTCAAAATTTCTTTAAGACTTTCAGTATTTATTTCATTCTTACCATTTGTAGTAATAACTTTATATCCTGCTAAATCATAATTTTTTTTAATATAGTTCATTTCTTCTTTAGAGCCTAGATCTATTTTGTTTATGCATATAATTATATCTATATTTTCATTCTCTGCCATCATTAAAAACCTATCTAATAACCATAAGTTTGGATCAGGTTTTTTAAGAGCAAATACAATTACTGCTTGGTCTATATTGGCAACTGGAGGACGTATTAAAACATTTTTTCTATTTTCTATTTCTTCTATAACTCCTTTATTGTCTTCGTGGGTTAACTTAACTTTAACCCTATCACCAACTAAAGGTTTGATTTTTTTATTTCTAAACTTTCCTCGAGCTTTACACTCAATTATAGAACTATCTGTTTTAACATAATAAAATCCACCTATCCCTTTTATGATTATACCTTCAAGCATTAATTATCCTCCTTGAAATTATACTCAACTTCATCCTTTTTTTCACCATTAAAATATACTATATACTTAACTGTTCCTTTTCCTGATATTGGTACCTTTATGCTTTCTTCATTGGATTTATGTTTTTTACTATATATTAATTCCTTCTTATCGTTTTGTTCTTTATATACATCTACTTTTACCTCTTTATCATCATCTGGTAATTTAATAGTAAGTTCCACTGATGTATCATTAGGTTTATCTTTAGCTTCATTTTCTTTATTTTTATCACTTTCACTAGAACCTGTACTTATTTCTAAATTTATTGTTGTATTTTTCTCCACTTCTGTACCTACAGGATAACTCTGCCAACTTACAAGACCTTCAGGTATATCATTATTAGCCTTATATTTAATTTCTCCAACTAAAAAACCTTTTGAAATTAACCGTCTTTTAGCATCCTGTTCTGTAAGTCCAACTAAATCAGGCATAGGAATATATTTCTTTTCTGGACCTGAACTAATTACATAATCTATTTCACTTCCCTTTTCTAACATCTCTTGAGGTGGAGGATTTTGCTTAATAACCACATCTATTGGATAATCATCGCTAGCTTCATATGTGATTTCTCCTTTTTTAAGCCCTACTTCACTTAATAAAATCTCTGCTTCGTTAGACATATTACCAACTAATTTAGGTGTTTTTACAAGATCAGGACCTTCACTTACAACTACTCTTACAGTGGAGTCAACTTTTAAATTGGCTCCTAAAGGTTCACTTTGCTCTATAATATATCCTTTTTTAATAGTATTACTATGCTTTCTATCCTCAATTTCTAATTTCAACCCTACTTTTTCAATATCTTTCGTTGCATTTTCAAGAGATTTACCTACTAAATTTGGTACTTTAACTTCTTCTACTATTAAGTAATCCTTTACTATTAAATACCCACCAGCTATAACTCCTGTAAAAATTAAAGCAGCAACTATTGCAAAGATTGTAATAAGTTTTTTAGAATTATTTTTCTTATTCTTACCTTTTTCATTTTTTTTATCTTTTTTTTCTTTATTATCTATCATATCATCTTTAATAGCTGGTATAACTCTAGTTGGTGAATTGTTATAATCCTTAAACTCCACAATATCTTCATTAACAAATTGTTTTGCTTTTCTCAAATCCTTTAAAATTTCATCCGAACTATTATATCTTAAACTTTGATCTTTTTTAACAGCTTTTCTAACAATATTGTCTATACTTTTAGGAATATTTTTATCTATTTCCCCCGGTGGTATTATATCTTCTTGTATATGTTTTAAAGCAATTGATATTGGGCTTTCACCCTCAAAAGGTACTCTGCCAGTAAGCATTTCATACATTACTATACCTAGTGAGTATATATCAGATTTTGCATCTGTATATCCGCCTCTAGCTTGTTCTGGTGAGAAATAATGTACAGAACCTATAACATTACTTGTATTTGTTACAGTTGATGTAGAAGCTGCCCTTGCTATCCCAAAATCTGTAACTTTTATTCTGCCATCATCTGTAACCATAATATTATGTGGCTTTATGTCTCTATGAACTATATGGTTTTCATGGGCATGATTTAAAGCCTCTGCTATTTCTATTGCTATATTTATTACCCTCTTAGGTGATAGTTTTCCCTTTTCTCTTATAAGTTTTTTTAATGTTTTTCCTTTTACGTATTCCATAACTATATAATAAACATTATCTTCAGAGCCTACATCATAAATATTAACTATATTATGATGGGAAAGACTAGCTGCTGATTGTGATTCTCGTCTAAATTTATTAATAAACTCCTCATCATTAGTAAATTCAGGTCTCAGTATTTTAATTGCTACATATCTATTTAATAAACGGCATTTAGCTTTATATACAAATGCCATTCCGCCGCCACCAATTTTTTCAACAATTTCATATCTATTACCTAAAATTTTTCCTATCATATTCTCACCTCTTTTCTACTTAATTTTTATAAGCATTACTGTTGTATTATCTGAACCACCCAGTCTATTAGCTGTCGTTGTCAGTGCTTTACTCGCTTTTTCAATATTTTTATTTTTTAATATTATCTCTGTAATTTCTTTATCACTAACCATATTAGTAAGTCCATCTGTACAAAGCATAATTATATCATCTTCTTTAATTTCTCTACTTAAAATATCAACTTTTAAATCTTTATCTGTCCCTAAAGCTCTAGTAATTATATTCTTTTGAGGATGATTTATTGCTTCTTCTTCAGTAATACTACCATTTCTAACTAACTCAGCCACTAAAGAATGGTCGTGGGTTAATTGTTTTAATGATTTTTCTCTTAATAAATAAGCTCTACTATCTCCCACATGCCCTACAAATATTTCTTCTTTAGTTAAATACACCATAGTAATAGTAGTCCCCATACCATTACATTTTTCGTTATTAAGTGAATGTGCTAAAATTGCTTCATTAGCTTTGTTTAAAGAATCATTTATAAATTTGGGCGTAGTTATTAATCCATTTATTAAATCCTCTTTGTTATCATATAAATATTTTTTTATTATGTCTATAGCGAGAGAACTTGCTATCTCTCCTGCATTATGTCCCCCCATGCCATCTGCGACAGCAAATAAAGGTAGGGCTTCTATGTTTGAACAAAAGTAAGAATCTTGGTTTATATCTCTTATCTTTCCTACATCGGAACTTACACCTATTTTCATACTAACCCCCCAATAATGTTAATTATCTTTATTTCTTAAATAGTCTCTTCTAAGTTGACCACATGCAGCATTAATATCTGATCCCTTTTCTTTTCTAACAGTTGCATTTATTCCTTTATCTAAAAGTATGTTTTTAAACTTTACTACATTTTCATTGTTAGATTTATTAAAATTAGTTTCCTTAATATCATTAAGTGGTATTAAATTAACATGGGCTAAAAGACCACTAATAATCTCTGCTATTTTATTTGCATCTTTTTTCCTATCATTTACTCCTTCAATTAACGTATACTCAAAACTTATTCTTCTATTAGTCTTTTGTATATAATATTTACAAGCATTTATTAATTCTTCTATATTATATTTTTTTGCAATAGGTATAATTTTCTTTCTTTCATCATTAAATGGAGAATGTAGCGAAATAGATAATGTAATAGGTATATTCTCATTTGCTAATTCATAAATCTTTCCCACAACACCACAGGTTGATAATGTAATATGTCTAAAACCTATATTATGTCCCTCTTTAGAATTTATCATTTTTAAAAACTTAAGAACATTTTCATAATTATCAAGGGGTTCTCCACTTCCCATTAATACTATATTACTCACATTGATATTTAAATCCCTTTCAATCTGATAAACTTGGTCTAGGATTTCTCCTGCTGTAAGATTTCTTATTAACCCTTCTTTAGTAGACGCACAAAATTCACACCCCATTCTACATCCTACCTGTGTAGATAAACAAAGTGTGACTCCATGTTTATGTTTCATCATAACACTTTCTATTATATTTTTATCCTTTAATAAAAATAAGTACTTCTTTGTTTTATCACACTTAGAGTCTAACCTTTTTAAAATAGTAATATTAGATATTTCATAATCTTTTTCTAGCTTGTCCCTTAAATCCTTTGATAATACAGTAATATCACTAATGAAACTTATATTCTTTTGATGTATCCATTTATACATTTGTTTAGCTCTAAAAGATTTTTCATTTAAACTAATAAAAATATCTTCTAGTTCACTCAAAGTTTTATCTTTTAAATTTATCTTACTCAAATTATCACTCCTGTATTGTTCTAATACTTTTTTATTATATCATATTAATAAGTTTAGCTGTAATTATAATTTTTTAAGTTTTGCAATGAAAAATCCATCTGTTGAATGTATATTAGGATACATTTGTAAATAACCCTTAGTAGTACTTTCATCTATATTTACTAAATTAGAAAATGATTCTAACTTGTAATTTTGTTTTTCTTTAATAAAAGTATTAATTAACTCTAAATTTTCTTTGTTTTCAATAGTACATGTACTATATATTAAAGTTCCACCAGTTTTTAAATATTTACTAGCATTTATCAATATATCCTTTTGTAATTTAACCAATTTTTCAATTTCATCTTTTCTTTTTGTCCACTTAATATCAGGCTTTCTTCTGATTAAACCTAAACCTGAGCAAGGGGCATCTACTAAACAATAATCCACTTTTTCTAAAAGATTTTCATCAAGTTTACTACCATTAAATATTTCGGTTTCAATTATATCTATACCTAATCTTTTAGAATTTTCATTAATTAAATTAACTTTATGTTCATATATATCTCTTGCAATAACTTTTCCATTATTATTCATCTTTTGAGCTATATGAGTAGCTTTTCCTCCTGGTGCACTGCACACATCAAGTACTAAACTATTTTCCTTTGGATTCATTATTTGAGCTACTAACATTGAACTTTCATCTTGTATTGTAAAAAAACCCTTCTTAAACTCCTCTAAATCTGTAATCCTTGAAGGATTATTAATTATTATTCCATCTAATGCATATTTTGTTTCCTTGACATCAAAACCTTCATTTTTTAGTTTATCCATTAAACTCTCTTTACTTACTTTCAATGTATTAACCCTTATATTTAAATGTGGTTTTGTATTATTTTTTTCTAATAGTTCCTTTGTAAATTTAAATCCAAATTCATTTAACCACTTTTTTACCATCCATTCAGGATGAGAGTATTTAATTGATAAATATTTTATTTTATTACTTATTTTAGGTTCCCTTACTTTCTCTTTATTTCTAGCTATATTTCTAAGTACACCATTAACAAATCCAAATGTTCCTTTGTGACTAACAATTTTCGCTAATTTAACAGATTCGTTACAGGCTGCACTATCTGGGATTTTATCCATAAAAACAATTTGATAAACTCCCAATCTTAAAATCTGAAGAATTTTTGGTGAAATTTTTTTAAATTTAAGTTTAGAATATTTCTTAATTACCCAATCTATATAAAGTTTATTTTCTAAAACTCCATAAACTAATTCTCTAATAAATGCTTCATCAAGTTTTTCTATACCTTTAGTGTTTCTTTGGATAGATATATTAGAATATGCTTTTTTTTCATTTATCTCAAATAATATTTTATATGCTTTCAATCTTGTATTATAACTCATAAAATTACCCCCAATTATAAAATGAAAATAAAGGGGTTTTATCCCCTTTAGTCTTCTCTATTACTTAATAATATTAGCCTTATAAGTTGCGCTATACCAACTAATGTAGCCGCAACATATGTAAGTGCTGCAGCATTTAATACTTTCTTTGCAGGTTTTATTTCACTACTTGATAATAACCCATTTTCTAATTGAGCCAAGGCTCTATTACTTGCATTAAACTCAACAGGTAAAGTTATTATTTGAAAGGCTACTACTGCTGCATAAAGTATTACACCCACCTTTATGAAACTCGGTGCAATAAATAAGCCTATAAACACTAAAGGCCATGCTAATCTTGATCCAAAACCTGCTATAGGCGCTATATTATTTCTTAATATTAATGGATAATAACCATTCGCATGTTGTATAGCATGCCCAACTTCGTGGGCTGCTACTCCTACTGATGCAACTGATGATCCATTATATACTTGACTTGAAAGTCTTAAAACCTTTTTTCTAGGATCATAATGATCTGATAAATGTCCTCTTACATGCTCAATTCTTACATCATTTAAACCATTTCTATCTAAAATATACTTTGCTATTTCAGCACCTGTATAACCTGATTTACTCCTAACATTTAAATATTTATTGAATGTTGTTTTTACCTTTCCTTGAGCATACATTGAAAATAATATTGCTGGTATTAAAATTATTATCTCAGGTCCAAACAATCCAAAGGGATACATACTAATCCTCCTCTAAAAAAAATTTAATTGCATCTTCTAACTTGTCTATATTAACTCTAGTATTAAAACAGGGCCCATTAGGTCTTTCATTAACAACACCTAAAACTGGTAAAACCTTAGCATCATTAATTCCACTTGTTAAATCCCTTTCACAAGCAACTGCTATTATTGCTTTAGGTTTGTATTTTTTTATCCAAGCCCTTGCAAGTGTACCTCCAGTTGCAACTACACATTTGACATTATACTTATTACATAAACCTAATATATCTTTTATATTACACTTTCCACATAATCTACAGTTTTCTATATTATTAGTTATTTTATATTGACATTTTGAATATTGAAGACAATGGGGAAGTAATATTAATATTTCATTACTTCTTACCTTTATATCTTTTGCTAAAATCATTAAATTATTTATCTTAGTAAAAACTCTCCTTATACTGTCTATATCTAATTGTAATAACTTAGATACATTTATTAACAAAGGATAAAAAAACGATAGGAATCTTTTAAAAATTTTATAATTCAACTTTGAAATTTCCCTACTTTTTACTAATTTAATTAAAATAATTATATTCCATATGAAAAATAAAACTATACATCCAATAATCAAAGATATAAAAATTATAAAAAACCTCATTAAATTCATACCACTACTTAAACTAATATAAAAACCTATAAAAGATATGAGTGATAATAACATCATTAATAATATATTCACTATAATAAAATTTAGCTTATCTCTTTTCATCTAAAATCACATCCAATAGCCTATGATTAACCTAAAATAATATTAGTTTCTATTTCATTTCCCCTTAAATAATCTTTAACCTTCATCGGTCTTTTTCCTGGGAATTGTATCTTTTTGATAATAATACTTCCATCTTTTACAGAAACATATATACCTTCATCATCAACTTTAACTATTTCTCCATTTGTTCCTTTCACTTCATTCCCTATATCAACTTTATAGATTTTCATTTTTTTACCTTTATAATGGGTATAAGCACAAGGCCAAGGGTTAGTTCCCCTAACTAGATTTTTAATTGTTCTTTTAGATTTATTCCAATCTATTTTTCCTAGATTTTTATCCATCATAGGTGCATAACTTGAATTTTCATCATCTTGAGGTGTCCTTTTTACTTCTCCTCTATCTATAATATCAAGGGTCTTTATAAGTAAATTTGCACCTAAGTTCATCAATTTATCATGTATAACTCCTGCAGTATCATTTTCTTTAATAGCTATTTCTTCTTTTAAAATCATATCACCTGTATCTAATCCTTCTTCCATATACATGGTTGTAACACCTGTTTTATCTTCACCATTAATTACTACCCAATTAATAGGTGCTGCTCCTCTATAATAAGGCAGTAACGAAGCGTGCACATTAATACACCCTTCTTTAGGTATATCTAAAATATCTTTTCTTAAAATCTGTCCATATGCAACAACAACAATAACATCTGGATCATATTTTTTTATCCTTTCAATATTTTCTTTTAGATTAATATTTTCAGGTTGAAAAACTTCTATTCCTAAATCTAAAGCCTTTTGTTTTACAGGAGTTGGTGTTAATTTCTTTCCTCTTCCTTTTTTTCTATCTGGTTGAGTAACTACTAAAGATACGTTATATCCATTTTTATATATTGAATTTAAAGTAGGTACTGCAAAATCTGGAGTCCCCATAAATACAATGTTCATATAATCCCCCTATTCTTGTATCACTTTATCTATATATAATATTCCTTCAAGATGGTCTATTTCATGACATAAAACTCTAGCTAAAAGTCCTTCTCCTTCGATTAGTTTCTCATCTCCATTAATATCTTGATATTTAACCTTTACTTTTTTTGGTCTTTTTACCTTTCCAGACTTATCTGGAACACTTAAGCATCCTTCTACATCAATCTCTTCTCCTTCTGTGTGTATAATCATAGGATTAATTAATTTTATAGCACCTTCTCCTATATCTATAACTACTAATTTTTTAAGTATACCAACTTGAGGAGCTGCTAAACCTACACCTTCTTCTTTATGCATTGTTTCTTCCATGTCATTTAGTAATGTCTTTACTCTATCACTTATATTATCAACATTTCTAGATTTTTTTCTTAAGATTGGATCTCCTTCATATCTTAGTTTTCTTATTGCCATAAGGCTTCCCTCCTAAATTATTGATATTGGATTTATATCTAAATTAAATTTTATACTTTTATTATTTTCATTATTTTCAACACATATAGAATATACTATATCTTTTAATATACTTATATTTCCATTATCACATTTAATTAATATCTGCCATCTATACTTACCCTTTATTTTCATTATTGGGGCAGGATTAGGCCCCATTATATCATCTTGGTTAAATTGCATTTTAATTTTTTCTATATTATTAATTATTTCTTTATAAGTTTCTTTTGAAGTTTTTATTACATTACGTTCTTTTATACCCGAAATAACAATATTTATTAAATTTTTAAATGGAGGATAGTCAAATTCCTCTCTTAGTAATATTTCATTTTTATAAAAATCTTTGTAATTATGATCTTTTGCCATTTGTATACTAAAATGATCTGGCTCATATGTTTGTACTATAACTTTACCTTCATTATCACCTCGTCCAGCCCTACCTGCAACTTGTGTGATCAATTGAAACGTCCTTTCTGATGATCTATAATCAGGTAAATTTAATGAAATATCTGCAGCAATAACCCCTACTAAAGTTACATTTGGAAAATCTAGTCCCTTAGAAATCATTTGGGTTCCAATTAAAATGTCTGCATTACCCTCTTTGAATTTATTTAATATTCTTTCATGACTTCCTTTTTTAGAAGTTGTGTCTACATCCATCCTTAAAACTTTAGCTGTATCAAATGTTTCTTTAACCATCTCTTCTACTCTCTGAGTACCTATACCAAAATATTTTATATACTTACTCCCACATTCAGGGCAAACCTTAGGTGGTTTAACTGCCAATCCACAGTAATGACATATTAATGAATTTTTATTTCTATGATATGTCAAAGAAATATCGCATTCTCTACATTTAAGTACATGACCACATTCTCTACAGGATATAAAGGTAGAAAAACCTCTTCTATTTAAAAATAATATGGTTTGTTTGCCTATCTTTAGATTATCTTTAATTGCCTCATATAACTTTTTGCTGAATATGGATTTATTCCCGCTTTTAAGTTCTTCCTTCATATCTATTACATCAACTTCTGGCATCTTTTTTTTATTGACTCTATTATTAAGCTCTAATAATTTAATATCTTTCTTTAAAGCTTCATAGTAGGTATTAATAGAAGGAGTTGCTGATCCTAAAAGTAAAGATGCACCTTCTAATTCACACCTTTTTTTAGCTACCTCTATAGTATCATATTTTGGACTCATACTAGACTTATAACTAGATTCATGTTCTTCATCTATAACTATTAATCCTAAATTTTTAAATGGTGCAAATATAGCTGATCTTGCCCCAACAACAATATTAACTTCCCCTTCTTTTATTTTTCGCCATTCATCATACCTTTCACCTAGTGATAACCGACTATGAAGGACAGCTACATCATCTCCAAACCTCCCTATAAATCTATCTAAAGTTTGGGGGGTTAATGATATTTCAGGTACTAATACTATACTCTGCTTTTTTAAGTTTAACATCTTTTCTATTAATTGCAAATAGATTTCAGTTTTTCCACTACCGGTTACTCCATGTAATAGAAATTTATTGTGTCTTTTATTTTTTATATCTGAATTTATAGTATCAAAACACTTTCTTTGATCATATTGTAATTTATGTTTATAACTCTTTTTAATTTCTTTTGTTACAGGATTTCTTTTAACTTCCCTTTCATAAATTTTTATAATACCTTTATTTTCTAAGGATTTTGCTGATTGTAAATTAGAATTAGTAATACTTAATAATTTATTTAATTTAATATTATTATTCTTTTTTAGATATTTTAATATTTCTATCTGTTTATAAGCTCTTTTATTAATATTAATTTCTTCTTTATTACTAGATATAAGCTTTACAAACCTCTCATATCTTTTATCTATTTTATTATCTACACGACTTTTTGTTTTTATAATGTTTTTCTTTTTTAATGATTTTATACTACTATTTATATTGTTTAATTTTAAGTTTTTTCTTATTGTATTAAATTCACTTTCCCCATTATTTAATAAGTATTTAACTATTTTCTTTTGATTTTCTGAATTAATACTATCTAAAATCATTTTATCAATTTTATTTAAAGATATATATTTATTTACTTTATTAGATATTCCCGTAGGTAACATTGTTCTGAATACATCGATATATTGAGCAAGATACTTATATTTCATCCACATCCCTAAATTTATCATATTTTTAGAAAGTACAGGTTTATTATCTACTATTTTTTTTATACCTTTTACTTTGTTTATATCTATATTTATTTCTTCTTTAAATCCAATAACTATTCCTTCTAAAAGTTTATTTCCAAATCCAAAGGGTACTAATACCCTCATTCCTTCTTTTAAAGTATCCTTTTTAGTATCAGGTATCTTATAGGTGTAAATTCTATCTGTTTTTGTACTTCTATTATCTACTATTACTTCTGCAAATTCTTTTTTAAACATTTCATTCACCTTTCAACTTAAGCTATTATTATTATAGCATATAATACAAATAACATCTTTAATTAATAGTAATCATTAATAAGTCCAAACTTTTCTACTACATATGATAAATAAAAGCCAGATAAATAGTTAACCTACTATTTATCTAGCTCATTATAAAGAAATTAAATTAATTTACTAACTTTATCAATAATTAGTTCAGATAATTCTTCTTTTTTCATTTTAGGAAAACTTTCTTCATTTAGGTTTTTATCTACTATTGTTACAATATTTGTATCGCTTTTAAAACCTGCATCCTTTTTAGAAACATCATTTACTATAATCATATCAAAATTTTTAGCCTTTAATTTCTTTTTTGAATTATTGACTATATTATCGGTTTCGGCTGCAAAACCTATAATCTTTTGCTTTTCTTTTAATTTACCAAAATGTGCTGCTATATCAATATTTTTAACTAATTTTAATTCTAATTTACTACTTTTTTTCTTAATCTTATTTTTACTAACTTTCTCTGGTCTATAATCTAAAGGTGCTGCTGCTTTTATTAAGATATCACAATCTTCAAAATGACTATCAACAGCTTCAAACATCTCTTCTGTAGTTTTAACATTAATAACATTTACACCCTTAGGTGCCTTTAAATTAGTAGGCCCACTTATTAAAGTTACATTAGCACCTTTATCTTTTGCTGATTTAGCTAAAGAATAGCCCATCTTACCACTAGAATGATTAGTTATATATCTAACTGGATCAATAGCTTGCATTGTAGGCCCTGCTGTTATTAAAACTTTTTTATCTTTTAGTTTAGAATCCTTTATAAAGGATTTTTCTACATAATCAACTATTATTTCAGGTTGAGCTAACTTACCTTCGCCTATATCTCCACAGGCTAATCTTCCAGTATCTGTTTTAATAAATTCATATCCTAAATCCTTTAACTTATCCATATTTTGTTTGAAAAGTGGATTTCTAAACATTTGTGTATTCATAGCTGGGGCAAATATAACTTTTGAATTAGTTGCCATTATAGTGGTGCTAAGCATATCATCAGCTATTCCACATGCTACCTTCCCTATAATATTTGCGGTTGCTGGAACTATTAAAAACAAATCTGCCTTTTGTGCTAGTGATATATGTTCTACTTCCCACTTTTTTGGTTCATCAAACATATCTACTGTAACAAAGTTTTGTGATAAGGACTGAAATGTTAATGGAGTTACAAATTTAGTAGCTGATTTTGTCATTATAACGTCAATATTTGCACCTTTTTTTATTAATCTACTAACAACATCAACGGCTTTATAAGCAGCTATCCCACCTGTAACTCCCACTACTATATTTTTATCCTTTAACAAGCTTATCACTCCATTACTTTAAACTTTTAATATCAGGTTTAGTATATTCTAACTTTCCTTCATAAAATTCTTCTAATGCTGTTGTAACACTTTTAGTAGTACGAACCTCAACACCTGGCTCATCACCATCTACTAATTGTCTTGCTCTTTTTGAAACTAACATCACTAAAGTATATCTGCTATCTACCTTTTCTAATAATTCATTAATTGAAGGATATAACATTCCCTATACCTCCTCTATTTTTTTTATTAATTCTTTTTGTCTATTTACTCTACATTTTTCAGCCTTCATTATTGCTTTAATATTATCAACTGCTGATTGAACTTTATCATTTACCACACCATAGTCATATTTGAATACAAAATTAATTTCTTTATATGCAGAATTAAACCTTTTTAAAATAGCTTCCTTAGTCTCAGTTCCCCTATTTACTATTCTATTTTTTAACTCCTCCATAGATGGTGGTAATATAAATATGAAAACACCTTCCGGATAAATATCCTTAACTTTCAAAGCCCCTTGTATATCAATTTCTAATAATACATCTTCTCCCTTTTCTAATTTATCCATTACATATTTCTTTGGTGTTCCATAGAAATTATCATATACACTTGCATGTTCTAAAAATTCATTGCTTTTAATCATTTCTTTAAATTTATTTTTACCTAAAAAGAAATAGTTAACTCCATCTACTTCACCTTTTCTTGGTTCTCTAGTAGTTGCTGATATTGAAATATTTAAATCCTTTCTTTGTTTTAATAATTCTTTACATATCGTTCCCTTTCCAGCTCCTGAAGGTCCTGATACTACTATAAGTAAACCCTTTTTCATTTGATACTCCTTTCTATTCCTTTGTAGAATCTATCTCTGCATCTTTATTATTTAATCTATGGGCAACAGTTTCAGGCTGAACAGCTGATAAGATAATATGGTCACTATCTGTTACTATAACAGCTCTAGTTCTTCTTCCATATGTAGCATCTATTAACATTCCCCTTTCACGTGCTTCTTGTATTATTCTTTTAATAGGAGCTGACTCTGGGCTTACTATGCCTACTATTCTATTTGCTGATACTATATTACCAAAACCTATATTAATAAGTTTTATACTCAATATTATAACCTCCCTTACTCTATATTTTGTACTTGTTCTCTGATTTTTTCAAGTTCACTTTTTATATCCACTACTTTATTTGTAATTTTTAAATCTCCTGATTTAGAGCCTATAGTATTTGTTTCTCTATTCATTTCCTGAACTAAAAAATCTAACTTCCTTCCAACTATATCATCTGACTTAATGGTTTTGGTAAGTTGACTTATATGACTATATAATCTTACAACCTCTTCAGTTATATTACTCTTATCAGCGAAATGTGCTACTTCATTTGCTAATTTATTATCATCAATCTCATAGTTTTCATCTAACAATTCCTCTATTCTAGTTTTTAGTTTTTCCTTATATTCTAAAACTACTTCAGAGGATTTTCCTTCGATTTCTTTAGTCATACTTTCTATTTTTTCTGCTCTTTTTTCTATATCTTCAGCTAATTCTTTTCCTTCTTTTATCCTCATATTCATTACATTTTCTAAAGCTTTCTTAACAGCAACTTCTAGACAATTCCAAACCTCATCTTCATCAGCTTCCTTTTTTTCAATCTTAAAAATATCTTGAAATCTTGAAAGAGTGTCACCGTTAATTTCATTACTTATATTAATTTCATCACAGACAGTATCAATAGCTTCTTTATATGATTTTGCTAAGGATATATCAGGATTTACATCGACATCATTACTTTCATAATTTTCAAGTTTAATATATACTTCTACTCTACCTCTTTTAATTTTTCTTTTTATAACTTTTTTTATTTTCTCTTCTACATAATTCAAATGTTTAGGCATCCTAATAATAACATCATTATACCTATGGTTAACTGATTTGATTTCAACAGTGAAATGTCTTAAATCATCACTATTTTCACTTCTTCCAAATCCTGTCATACTTCTTATCATTAGTACCATCCTTCCTAAATATTATACTCAATTTTTAAATAAAATCAACACTTAATATTTAAAAATTGTATTTTCCACTACATACAAACTCTGCTGGTCCTGTCATGTATACATGTTTTTCAGTCTGCTCTATATTAACTACTCCACCTAATAGATGAACATCCACACTTTTATTTAGTCCACATATCCTAGTACCAATTATTGCAGATGCTGCTGCTCCTGTACCACAGGCTAAAGTTTGACCAACTCCTCTTTCCCAAGTTAGTACTTTAATATTTTTATTATCTTTTATTTCTGCAAAATTTACATTAATACCCTTTGGAAAAATCTCTAACTTTTCTATTAAATCTCCTACTTCTTTTATATCAATATTATCTAAATTATTACTATAAATAACACTGTGTATACTTCCTATTGCCACTGCAGAAATATCATATTCATTTCCTAAAACTTTAATTTTTTCATTTATAAATTCTTCTTTATCAGAAATTACAGGAATTTCTCTAGCAATAAAATTAGGAGTTCCTAAATTAACTTTAACATCACTAATCTTTCCCTTTATTTCTTTTATTTCAGGTTTCATTATACCTGCTAAAGTCTCGACATTAAAGCTTTTTTTATCAATTAAATCATTATCATATACAAACTTCGTAAAACATCTTATTCCATTTCCACACATTGGTGCTTCTGTACCATCTGCATTATAAAAACACATTTTAATATCAGCTTTATCTGATTTCTCAGCTACCATCATACCATCAGCACCGATACCAAAGTGTCTATTACAAACTTTTTTAGCTAATTCATTATAATTTGGCATATTTTGATTTACACCATCAAATATTATGAAATCATTTCCTAGTCCATGTAACTTTTCAAATTTTAACATTTTACACCTCCTTAAAAATACCTATTTAATATATTACTATATTAATTATCGTAATTCCTTTTAATTGTTACAATATTTTAATATTTAATTGTAAAAAATAATATTAAATCTATTATTCATTATTATTCAAAATTAAACTTTATATTCTGATAACAAGATGTTATACTTTTAAATAAATATATATTGGAGGAATTTTTATGTCATTAGATGGAATAGTCGTTAAATCACTTATAGATGAATTAAATACTGAGATACTTAATGCTAAAATAGATAAAATTTATCAGCCAGAGGATGATGAAATACTTATAAGATTAAGAAATAACTCTACCAATTATAAATTATTAATATCTTCTAGTAGTAATAATCCGAGAATCCACTTTACTAATGCTGATAAAAAAAATCCTATTAAACCCCCTATGTTTTGTATGCTTTTAAGAAAACACCTTCAAGGTGGAAAAATTACTTACATAAAACAACCTACTCTAGAAAGAATAATAAAGATAGGTATCACTAGTTCAGATGAACTTGGAATAGCTTCTAATAAAGAATTAGTTATAGAAATTATGGGAAGGCATAGTAACATTATATTAATTGAAAAAGATACTTTAAATATAATAGATTCAATAAAAAGAATAACTCCTGATGTAAGTAGAAAAAGGCAGATACTACCAGGTATAAACTATTCTTTACCCCCAAGTCAAAATAAGGATAATCCTTTAGATCTTAACAAAAAAGATTTTTTAAATCTTTTAGATATTAATAACGATGGAATTTTATTATTTAAATTTATTTATAAAAACTATTTAGGTATTAGTCCTTTAATTGCTAAAGAAATATGCTATAGAAGTAATATTGATTCAAATAAACAAATCGGTGCTTTAAATGAAGATGAAATTAATTCTTTATTTAGGAGTTTTAATAATCTAATAAGTAACGTTTTAAATAATAACTACAAACCTACAATGGTTACTGATCCTGAAAACAATAAAGTTGTTGCTTTTTCAGCTATTAATTTAGAACAATTTGATAAAGAAAAGAAACATTTTAACTCAATTAGTAAGGTTTTAGAAGAGTATTTTCTTACTAGAGATAGATTAGATAGAATACGTCAAAAGGCTATAAACTTAAGAAAAAATATATCAAATAAATTAGACAGAAATCAAAAGAAATTAGCTAAACAAAAAAAGGAACTTTTAAATGCTAAAAATAGAGAAAAATATAAAGTATATGGAGAATTAGTAACTGCAAACATTTATAGAATAGAAAGAGGACAAGAAAAATTAAAATGCAAAAACTTCTATGATAATAACAAAGAAATTACTATTAATTTAAAGCCAAGATTAACCCCATCAGAGAATGCTCAAAGATACTTTAGAAGATATAATAAATTAAAGAATGCATATAAAAAAGTATCTAAAGAGATTAAGAAAACTAAAGCAGATATACAATATCTAGAACATATTTTACTTAGTATTGAAAACTGCACTGAATTAGAAGAATTAGAAGAGATACGTAGTGAACTAGTTGATGAGGGTTATTTAAGAGTTAAAAAGAAAAACAAAAAATCTAAAAAAAGAAAGACAACTTCAAAACCATATCATTTTATATCTTCAGATGGATATGACATTTATGTAGGAAAAAACAACAAACAAAATGATTATCTAACATTAAAATTTGCAAATAAACATGATATCTGGCTTCATACTAAAGATATACCTGGGTCCCATGTTATAATTAGAAAAAAAGACAGTAACGAAATCCCTGAAAATACTTTGATTGAAGCTGCCTTATTAGCAGCCTTTCATAGTAAAGGTAAAATGTCTAGTAATGTTCCTGTTGACTATACAGAAAAAAACAATGTAAAAAAACCTAACGGTGCTAAACTAGGTATGGTTATTTATGAAAATAATAATACTTTATATGTAACTCCTAAAAAAAAGGAAATATATAAAATAAAAAAAATAGAGGATTAATCCTCTATTTTTTTATGCTAGATTTAATTTAATATATACATATGGAATTACATAAGTTGAAGTAAAACCAATCATTAAAAACTTTAAATAATTAACAATGCCTATAGATGGTAAAAAATTAAATAAAATAAAATTAGTTAATATTATAGATATTCCTAAAATAAACTTAATTACTTGTCTTATAAAAGTAGAACTTTCATTAAAATTAATAAACTTATTTTCTAGAATATAGCCAATCAATATGCCCGTCATTGAAGATATTACTATCATATATGTATTATTACTAACAAATAAAAGTATTAAATTTAATATTATTAACAACATAAAATATAAAAGAATACTTCCATTTATTTTAACTTTTTTATTAACTACTTTTATTACTAAAACAATAAAGGTACCTAATATTAATCCAAAGAAAACATCTCTAGGCCAATGAACTCTTAGATAAAGTCTTGAAAATCCTACTAAAAACATAATTAAAGTCCCTATAATATAAAATATTTTTTTATTAATTTTCATCATTAAATAAAACCAAAAGGATGCAGATATTTGCGAGTGACCACTAGGAAAAGAATACCCCGGTGCAGATTTTACATATAAAGAATTAATTTCTTCTAAACTTATTGGCCTTTCAGCTTTAAAAAATCCCTTTACTAAATCATTCACAAAAGAAGATACTACTACAATAAATAAAACCTTTATTCCAATAGTTTTATCTATACACCAATAAATTAATAGTATAGCAAAAAAGTAAAAATACTCACTTCCCATATTAGTAACTATAATAAATATTTTATCTAAAATTGGATTACTTATATTTTGTAATAATAAAAGAAAATCAAGTTCCATATAACCCCACCTTTATTATACATTATAACAACATACTTATTATTTTTCTATAATATTCATATCCTTTGAGTTTTATTATTAAATAAAAAAACACCCTAATTATTGATTTACTAAATTTCAGCAATAATTAGGATGTTTATTTTTTATTTTATTAAATAGTTTTAAGCTGTTTCTGGTAATAATTTATTTACACATATACCTATAATTGCTGCTAAACTTAAACCTACTATTTGAATATTATCTGTTATCTGAATCCCTATGACTCCATCAAAAGCATTTAGATTTTGTTTTATTTTAAGTATTTCAGTACCTATTCCTGCTACTAATATTAAAGATGCTACTATTAAGTTTCTATTACTTGAAAAATCGACCTCAGCATTAGTTAGTGTTCTCAATCCAACACTTGCTATCATACCAAATAATATAATACTAACTCCCCCCATTACTGGGACAGGTATAGTTTGTAAAACCGCTCCAAGTTTTCCTATAAAACTTAAAGTTATTGCTATGCATGCTGCTAATCTTAAAATTGAAGGGTTATAGTTTTTAGTTACAGCTAAAACACTAGTATTTTCTCCATAGGTTGTATTAGCTGGTGCGCCTATAAAACCTGCAAATAATGTAGCAATACCATCTCCTAATAAAGTTCTATGCACTCCTGGTTCTTCAAAGAAATTCTTGCCTACAACGGCTCCGTTAGTTGTTATATCTCCTATATGTTCCATAAAAACCGCTAATACTATTGGAGCTATCATAGCCACTGCTCCAAAACTAAATTTAGGAGCTGTAAATTCTGGCATACTAAAGTAACTTGCTTCTAATATAGGACTATAATCTATTATTCCTAAAAATGCTGAAAATGCATATCCTACTAAGACACCACATAATATTGGTATTACTTTAAAAAATCCCTTTGCAAATACTGATACTAAAGTTACTGTAATTACAACCACAGAAGCAACAAGCCAGTTTGCAGAAGCCATTTCTATGGCAGTTGGACTTAATATTAGTCCTATAACTATAATCATAGGCCCTGTTACAATAGGTGGAAAGAAACTCTTTACCTTATCTGCACCAAAAATTTTTATCATTAATGAAAAAACTATATACAGGCCACCAGCTACTACTATACCTCCTTGGGCGTATCTTAAGTCTCCATACTTATTAGCAACTGCCACTATTACCGGTATAAAGGCGAAACTTGAGCCTAAAAATACAGGTACAATTCCCTTTGTTACTAAATGAAATAATAAAGTTCCAAAACCAGCTGAAAATAATGCTACAGATGGATTTAACCCAGTTAACATAGGTACTAATACAGTTGCACCAAACATGGCAACAACGTGTTGTATACCCATTATACCTTTCCTAGTTGCAGATTTAAGTTTCTCTTGATTTTCATTTGATTTTTCATTTACACAAGTGTTTACAGACATAAATATACCTCCTTTGAATTTTAAGGAGGGAGACAAAATCTCCCTTATCAGCCTCACAGGACTGATTTAAAAGGTTTTAGTATTCATTTATCATTACTTCATTAACCTTATCTATTTCTTCAAACTTAACACTAATAACTTCTTCCTTTGATGTCGGTACATTTTTACCTACAAAATCTGGTCTTATTGGTAATTCTCTATGTCCTCTATCAATTAAAACTGCTAGTTGTACTTTCTTTGGTCTACCCTTATCTACTATGGCATCTAATGCTGCTCTAACAGTCCTTCCAGTATATAATACATCATCTACTAATATTACTGTCTTTTTAGTTATATCAAAATCTATTTTATTAGATTCAACAATAGGTTTTTCATCTACCTCTGTTAAATCATCTCTATAAAGTGTTATATCTAATGTTAATATAGGAACCTCTTTATTCTCAATTTGATATATCTTTTCAGCTAATCTTTCTGCAAAAGGTACTCCTCTAGTTTTTATTCCTAATAATATTAAATCTTCAGTTCCTTTGTTATTTTCTAATATTTCATGAGCGATTCTAGTTGTTGCTCTTTTAATAGCTTTTTCATCAAGTATCTTTGCCTTTTGTCTCATTAAATCACCCCCATATAACAAAATAAACTCCTTATCCCGTTCGATAAGAAGTTTAGTATACAAATACTTATATTATGTATTCTTACTCCTTACCGACATCTCGTGTCGCTTTAAAGGAATTCTTTTTTATCTTAATACATAATAGCATACCATTAGACATTTGTCTAGTTAAATTTTTCTTTTTTCTAGAATTTCTAGTATTTTTTCAAAATGTGTAGGTAAATTCGAATCAAATTCCAAGTATTTATCAGTTCTTGGATGTTTAAAACCTATTATCTTAGCATGCAATAACTGACCAGTTAAATTAAACTTTTGTCTTTTAATTCCATATACAGGATCTCCCACTACAGGATGCTTAATATATGCCATATGTACCCTTATTTGATGAGTCCTTCCAGTTTCTAAACTCACCTCTAATAAAGTATACTTATTAAAACGTTTTAAAACCTTAAAATGAGTTATTGCTTCTTTGCTGTTTTTAGATGTAACTGCCATCTTTATCCTGTTTGAAGGATTTCTCCCTATAGGAGCATTTATCGTTCCTTTCTCTTCATTAATTCTACCTTCAACTAAAGTATAATATCTTCTGGTTATGGTGTGTTCTTTTAACTGTTCTGATAATTTCATATGGGCTAAATCACTTTTAGCTACCATTAATAACCCAGTTGTATCTTTATCAATTCTATGTACAATTCCTGGCCTTATAACACCATTTATAGATGATAAACTATCTAGATGATATAATAATGCATTTACTAAAGTACCAGTTTGATTTCCTTTAGCAGGATGCACTACCATCCCTTGAGGTTTGTTAACAACAGCTATATCATCATCTTCATATACTATACTTATAGGTATATCCTCAGGTACTGCTTCAATTTCTTTTGGTTTAGGTAAATTTATTTCTACTTTATCTCCTTCATTAATGTTATATCTAGGTTTTATCTTTTCATCATTAATTAATACATTACCCTTTTTTATTAATTTCTTTATATATGATCTAGATAATTCATCTAACTTTTCTGCTAAATATGCATCTATTCTACCGGAATCTTCTTTCCTAACAATGATTTCGATATCTGCCATAGTATCACTCTTTCTATTTTATTTCATATTTATCAAATATTACTAAATATATAATGGTTATAGTAGCTACTACTATAAAACTATCTGCCATATTAAAAACTGGATAATCATATAATTTCCCAAATTTAACATCTATAAAGTCTATCACATAACCAACTTTTATTCTATCTATTAAATTACCTATGGCACCTCCTATTATTAATAATAAGGAATAATCCATAAGCTTTGAATTATTACTATTTTTCATAAAAAGTATAATTCCTATAAGTATAACTATAGTTATAATAATAAAAAACATTTTTTGATTTTGTAATATACCAAAGGCTGCACCATAATTTTTTACAAAATTAAAGCTTAAAAATTCTCCTATAACACTTACCGATGCTTGTCTATATAAGTGCTTTACAGCTAAGTATTTAGTTAATTGATCGACAATAATAACTAATAATGGTAATAAGTAATACATATAAACCTCCTTAATTTTTGTCTAAATATATTTTAATCTATATTAAAGAATATTACAACTCTAAAAAAAAAGGGCTTTAAACCCTTTATTGCTTCTTCTGTCTATCAGGAATATCCTTTCTATCTTCATTTTCTAATTGTCCTTTATAAAAATCATTTGAGATTTTTTCTACATCCTCAACAATCCCTGCTTCCTTCTCATCATAAACACCAACATCATCTCCTGTGTTTAATGAAGGATCATTCTTTATTTGATTAAATTTATATAGGCTTTGACTTATATCTTCACCATCTGTACCAACATATTCTTCTTGACTATGATCTTTGTTTGTTCTCCCAAAGGGATATTTTAAATTATCTTCTTCTGCAGGTCTTTGATTATTCATATCATTCATAGGTAATTTATCATCCCTACAATTTAAACATGTTTTTACGTATGGGATTATATCTAACCTATCTAAATCCATTTCATCTCCGCATATCTCACATCTTCCATAAGTTCCGTTTTTAATTTTTTCTAAAGCTATATCTATTTGCTTTATAATTAGCTCTTCATTATTTTTTAAGTTCATACTCTGCTCCATCATATATGTTTCACTACCAATATCAGCAGGATGGTTATCATATACTGATAATTCGTCAGTAGATTCTTTTAGTGCTTTATTAGATTCTTCATTCATTGTATCAACAGTTTTTAAAGTACTATTTTTTTCTTCAATAAGTCTATTTTTATAATAATTTAATTTATCTTTATCCATAATTTCCTCCTATAAATTCTGTTTTACTATTTTTACCAATTCAGCAATAAAATCACCAATAACAGGAAGGTTTAAAGTGATTATCCTTTGAGCAATGTAAATAAATAAAGCACCTAATATTGTAAAACCAACTGCCATACCAAATCCTCTAGCTAAGCCCGCTACAAAGTTTATAGATAATAATCTCCATTTATTATCTAATATATCAACATATTCTGCTATCTTTGTTTTTTCAATTTTTAAAGCCAAGTTATATACTTTATCTTCCAATTCATTGTTTTCATTATTACCCATAGTTTTACCTCCACTAACCTTTCTTAGAATATTGGTATTTTTATTATATGCAATGTTTAATTTTTTACACAAGAAAAATGATTATAAGACACCTTTATTAAATATCTAGATTAGCATTTTAATCCAGTAATTTAAAAGTAAAAAAGTTGTACTAATAAACTTTAAAGTTTATCAATACAACTTTTAATTTCCTTTATTTCTTTTATTAACTTTTTTGTTTGTTTAAAATCTAAAGATTGAAAACCATCTGATAAAGCCTCTTCTGGTTTAGGATGAATCTCAAACATAACTCCATCGGCTGATACAGTAACGGCGGCTCTAGTCATGGGTATTACAAGGGTTCTTCTACCAGTACCATGACTTGGATCTATAATTATAGGTAATTTAGATAAAGATTTTATTATTGGTACAACTGTTAAATCTAAGGTGTTTCTAGTATAATTTTCAAAAGTCCTTATTCCTCTTTCACAAAGTATGATATCTTCATTGCCCTCTAATGCAATATACTCAGCTGCCATTAACCATTCTTTAACAGTTGCTGTCATACCTCTTTTTAATAAAATAGGTTTATCTACTTTACCTATTTCTTTTAATAAACTATAATTATGCATGTTCCTAGATCCTATTTGTATAATATCCACATAGTCATATGCTTTTTCAACATCCCTTGGATCCATTATTTCTGATATAACCTTTAATTTATTTTCATCTGCTGCTTCTCTTAAAAGTTTTAATCCATCAAAACCAAGTCCTTGAAAGGTATAGGGAGAGGTTCTAGGCTTAAATGCACCCCCCCTTAATATCTTAACTCCTATTTCACTTAAAAACTTAGATATGGTATGTATCTGTTCTTCATTTTCAACAGAACATGGCCCTGATATTATAGTAAATTCTTTACCTCCTATTTTAATATCTTCATCTAAGTCTATTATTTTTTTATCCTCATTTTTATTTTTTACTAAATCTATATCCATATAAATCCTCCATACTATATTAAGCTAACCATTTTTTCTACAATATTTGCAGAATTTATTGCTGCTTGATGTACAAAATCATTAAAGTTTCCATGGGCTTTTCCATCAGCTTTATCAGAAATTGAGCGTAATATAACAAAAGGAATATCATTTAAAAAACATGCATGCCCTATTGCTGCACCCTCCATTTCAGCGCAATCTCCTTTAAAATTTTTCCATAGTTTATCCTTCATATCTGAACTTGCTACAAATATATCCCCAGATAGAATTCTTCCAATTGATACTTTATGATCTATTAATTTTTCACTGCTTATTTTTTTTGCTATATCTATTAGTTTTTCATTACTTTTAAAAATATATTCTTCTAATCTTGGAATCTCTCCAAGCTTGTATCCAAAACCAGTAGCGTTAAAATCATGTTGAATTACATCCTTTGAAACAACAATATCTCCGATATCTAAATTTTTCGATACTGCTCCAGCAACTCCTGTATTTATAACAGCTTCAATCTTAAATTCAGAGATTAGTATTTGGGTACATAATGCTGCATTAACTTTCCCTATACCACATCTTACTAAAATAACAGATTTGCCCAATAACTTTCCTTCATAAAAGACCATTTTAGCAATTTCTTTTTTATTTTTAATCTCTATTTTATCTAATAACATTTCTAATTCTTCATCCATAGCACCTATAATACCTATTTTTTTCATATTATTCCTCCTACTATTACACCTTTTTTTCACTCTATAATTATATAACTTCTTAATTTACTGTCAAGTATATATTAAAAAAGGTTTGTAAGCAATATAGCTAACAAACCTTTTTATTATTCATCATTTTTAATATCTTGTTTATCAAAGTACTCTTCCATAGACTCAAGTTGTGATTTTAAAAGTGTTTTAAATCTCATTTTAAAAACAAGAGTTTCTTTTTTTATATCTTCATATTCTTTCTGTATTTCAACTACTTCTTGATGAGCCTTTTCTATTATTTGTCTAGCCTTCTCTTCTGCTTCATCTATTATTTGCTGTGATTTATTTCTTGCATTTAAATTTACCTCTTCTGCAGTTTTCTGAGCTACAACTAAAGTATTTTGTAATGTATCTTCAATATCATCATAGTGCTTAATTTGGTCATTAAGCATTGATAATTTATCCTTCAGTTCAATATTTTCTTTATATATCTTTTCATAGTCTGTAATTACCTCATCAAGAAAACTATCAACTTCTACTTCTTTGTATCCTCTTAACCCCTTTTTAAATTCCTTATTTTGTATTTCTAATGGTGTTATCATATAAAACCCTCCGCTATAATAGTTTTTCTAATATAAGTTTAATTCGCCCTTTCCTAGATAAACCTAAAACTTTTTTTACTATTACTCGTCCTTTCTTTTTCAACGAAATCATATCCCCTTCTTTAATACCATAGGAAGGTTCAGTTATTGGTTCCCAATTTACTTTAACCTTTTTAGATTTAACATATGTAGAACTATCTGACCTTGATATGTTATGGGCTGAACTAATTATATTATCTAATCTTAATGAAGCTACTGTAGTATAAATTTCTTTAGTTTCTACTTCTGGTTTTACGATATCACTTAAAGCTATTTCATTAACTTCAACACGTTCTTTAGCTATTGAATCTAAACTAAAGAGAACAAAATCTTTGATTTCATCTAGCAAGATAATCTCACCAAAATTTTCACTAACAATAATATCTCCAACTTTTTCTCTCTTAATACCTAAACTCATTAAAGCACCGAGATAATCCCTATGATTTAATTCTGTATAATCAGAACTATATTCAACTTTCAATACCTTAACTGGATTATCTATATTATATTTTGTTAAATAGTGAGGAAATATCACAATAGATTTCCTTTCACTATTATTATATCCACCTTCTTCAAAATACTTTACTTCTAAAAATCTATTTAAAAATGAGTAACAAAGTCTCCTTTGATATGGATCTAAAAAATCTGTATATTCCACTTTATGATAATCTAGTACTCTTTCTACCTTATCTAATATCTTTCTCATTACTAAAATTTGACTATTATCATTGATATGTTCAATATATTTTTCTTTATCATTTATCATACTAACACCTAAACTAAAATATTAAATACTATACTTCTTAATATATCTAAAAACAATATAGCTAAAATAGGTGAAAAATCAAACATACCTGTACTAAATGGTAATTTATTTAATAATTCTCTAAAAGGAGCTAAAAGTGGCTCTGTAAGATTATATACAAATCTTAATAAGGGATTTCTAAGATCTCTTATAATAAATGACAAAATTATTCTTCCTATAATCAATATATTAATTATGTATATAAATAGATCTAGTGCTTTTAATATTACATATTTGCTTATCAATTAATTCACCTCTTATAATTTATTTCTTCCAAGGAAAAAGTCCTTTATTTTTTAATTCATCCTTTATTTTAGCATCTATTTCTACATTGCTAGGTGCAAGTACAAATATATCCTTTGTTACCTTTTGTATAGTGCCTTCTATTGCATATATTGCCCCACTAGTAAAATCAAATACTTTTCTTTTTAAGTCACCTTCTAAATTCTTAAGATTAAGAACAACTGGTCTTCTATTTTTTAATTCTTCAACTGTCTTAGTACAATCTTCATATTTATCTGGTTCATGTAAAACTAATTTTATTTGTGAACTAGTATGTATATTCACAACTTTATTATTTTTTGCTTTTCTAGTACTTACTGTATTTTCGAATTCTTCATTTTCCATTTCCTCTTCAAACTCTTCATCTAAGTCATCTAAACCAATAAAATATTTAACTTTATCTAAGATATTACCTTTAGCTTCCATATTTCTCCCCCTTAATAATTTCTTTCACCAAAGATTGCTCTTCCTACTCTCACCATATTAGAACCTTCTTCAATAGCTACCTCATAATCATTAGTCATTCCCATAGATAAATATTTCATTTCTGTATTTTCAAACCCTTTTTTTTCTATATCCTTAGAAAGTCCTTTTAATTGCTTAAATACATATCTAACTTTTTCAGGATCTTCTACATGTGGGGCCATTGTCATTAGTCCCTTTACATTAATATTGTCAAACTTTAATATTTTCTCTAAAAAGTCTATAACTTCATCTCCATATAAACCAAATTTACTTTCTTCTTCTGAGATATTAACTTGTATTAAAGCATCAACACTTCTGTTTATTTTCTTAGCTCTTTTCTGTAGTTCTTTTGCTAAAGACATTCTATCTAAAGAATGTATCAAATGAACTTTATCTATAATATATTTTACTTTATTACTTTGAAGATGTCCTATCATATGCCATTTCAAGTCATTATTATTTAAAAGTTCATATTTTCTTTGTATTTCTTGTACTTTGTTTTCACCAATATTTTTAATCCCTGATTCAATAGCATTTTTCATAACATCAACATCAATAGTTTTTGTAACACCTATTAGAGTGATATCTTCAAGTTTTCTTCCTGATTTTTCTGCAGCTTTTTTTATATTATTTTTAACTGTAGTTAAATTACTTTCTAAGTTAATATAAATCCCTCCTTAATTGATAACTTTAGATTCTTTAACTTTATCACCATGTAAAACTATTTCATCATACATTACTATTGACTTTAG
This sequence comes from Bacillota bacterium, assembly GCA_009711765.1. Taxonomy (GTDB): domain Bacteria; phylum Bacillota; class Clostridia; order Tissierellales; family MES13; genus MES13. Next base: position 47,476 of record VEND01000122.1, read on the forward strand.
TTTTTTCTTTTCATTGTTGATTTCTAACTCAATATAATTCTCATCTACTATTGCATATTCTGCATTTTCACTTATGATTTTTATGGGTCTGAATCTAATAATATTATCCATATTATTTACAAATACACCTTTTCTACCATCCCTTAAAGCTATAGATGTTTTTGGTATTTTTAGTCCTTGTTTATTTTTTTCTATGATTTCAATATCAACATATCTTTTATCATAATAATCATAGAAATATGTGTCAAATTCAAGTACTAATACTTTTTCATTTTTATTTGAAGTTATATTAACTACTTTTGCATTAATATAATTATTTTCATCTAAAAAGTGTATATCTACATTGTTACCTTCCTTTAAAAAATTAATACTGTCACTTCTAAGCTTAGTAACTATATACCATTTAAAATTATCACAAACTTTAAATAAAGGTTGTCCAACTTCTATATTATCTGAATTTCTTATTTTATTTTTCTCCAATTGTAAAATTTTAAATCTATCCGGTGTTATATTTAACATATTTTCTATATTAAATATACTTTCAAGTCCATCAAAATTATAACTGACAATACCAGATTGCTTAGTATAGTAACCTTTATTTATACTAGTTATTTTTTCATTTAATTTTTTTCGATTTTCTAATAATCTATTTATTTCTTCTTTAAGGTAAGTACTATCTCCTGAAATTAGGTTTTTCTTTTCTATTATGTTTTTTAAATCCTGTTTTAATTTTACTATTTTTTCATAGTCATTATTTTCAATATTATCTTTAATTTCGTTAACTAGATTATTAATTTGTTCATTTGTCTTTTTTATATCTTTATCAAAAAGTTTCTTATTTATATTAGCATCTTTATATTTACTAATTTTTTCATCTATTTTTTTTAATTGCTTCTTTAGTTCATTAGCATCATTGTTTAATACCTCTACTACTTTTGTTCCTGCTGAAACTTTTGTACCCTCACTAACAAAATAGTTTATCTTCCCCTTATTCCGAGAATTATATACTTTTTCATTTTTAAAAATTATACCTTGAGTTTTATGACTAACCTTAAGTGAATCTCTTTTTACTGTAAAGGTTTTTGCTCCTGAAGCATATAGTGTTGGCATTAATCTAAATAAAAAATATAATAAAATAGTAGAAATTAATATAATTCTAAACTTTTTTCTTCTCTTTCTTTTTCTAACTCTATCTTCCTTTGACATCACACCACCACCAAGTAACTTAAAAGGATACTTCTATAGATATATTTCTTCATAACTTTTGATTTTCCTTTTAAAAATAAAAATCTAATAGCGTATATATTAAAAAAACTTTCCATATTTACTTATTATTTTTATAACGGCTATTCTATTAGCTTTAAATTTTTTAATATCATTTTTATTTGTTAACAATAATACATCGCCATTGTCTTTATTTGCACCTATTAAAATACCTTTTAATTTAACACCACTTAAAAGTGAAATTTTAACCTCATCTCCAGATTTAACATCTACTCCTAATATTGTAAATTTTTTAATGTTAGTTTGTTTTAAATGTTCATCAGTTACAGCTTTGTTATCAATAATTATAGTATTTCTTTTATATAAAAAATACTTTTCTCTTATTACAACTAACATATAACCGATTAAAGCTACAATTAAAAACATAATAAAATAATTTAGTAAATGCTTAATAGTCATAATATCACTACCTTCTATAATAATTTTAAACTATAATTCAATATTATTATATTGGACTTTAGTCTCAATGTTATTTAATATATCTATATATGAAATTATAACATAAAAATCATTAATGGAAAATATACTTAATTTTAAAATATAATTTGTTTATCCCTTTACAATCCTATTAAAATTTTGTATAATATTAATCACTGTTGACGGGATGTGGCGCAGTATGGTAGCGCACAAGTCTGGGGGACTTGGGGTCGCTGGTTCAAATCCAGTCATCCCGACCAAAAAAAAGATTAAGTCATATGACTTAATCTTTTTTTATATCAAATTATGATACAAATTAAACCTCCATTACCTTCATTTACAATTCTTTGTAAAGTTCTTTGAATTTTTGCTCTAGCATCTTGAGGCATCATATTTAATTTACCCTGCAACTGCTCTTTTACTAAATCATGTAATGATTTTCCAAACATATTAGAATCCCAAATTTTAGAAGGATCACTTTCAAATTCTTCTAATAAGTATTTTACAAACTCTTCACTTTGTTTCTCTGTACCTATAACAGGTGAAACCTCTGTTGTTATATCAGCCCTAATTAAATGCAATGAAGGTGCATTAGCCTTTAGTTTAACACCAAATCTATTTCCTTCTTTAAAAGTCTCAGGTTCTAGAAGTTCTAATTCTTCTAAACTAGGTGATACTAAACCATATCCTGTTTCTTTAACATCATTAAGAGCCTTTTCTACTCTGTCATACTCTTTTTTAGCCTCTGAAAGCTTAGTAATAAGATTAATTATTTGATGTTCTCCTTCTATATTAAAACCTGTTGACTCCCTAATAACTTTATAAAATAAATCTTTATTTATGTCCATTTTAATATTAGCTATACCTTCTCCAAGATTTATTTCATCTAACTTTACATCATCTATTAACTCTACCTCATTTAATCTATTTACTGCTAAATTTATCTCACTTAATCTTTGTAAATTACCAATAACGTCTTTCAAAGAATCTAAAATATCTTTTTTAATCCAGTGTCCTTTAGCTAAACCATCTATCCAACCAGGTAAGTTTATATTTATTTCTTTGATTGGGAATTCTAGTAAAACTTTTTCTAATATTTTGTTCATATCTTCCATTTCCATATTCATACAGTCTACAGTTACAACAGGTATATTATATTTTTCTTCTAGATTTTCCCTTAAAGCAATAGTACTATCTAAATTAGGGTGTGTTGAGTTTAATAAAATAACAAACGGTTTATCTAATTCTTTTAACTCCTTAACTACCCTTTCTTCTGACTTTATATAATTATGTCTATCAATATCTGTTATAGATCCATCAGTTGTAACAACTATTCCTATAGTAGAGTGCTCAGTAATTACTTTTCTAGTACCTATTTCTGCAGCTTCTTCAAAAGGAATTTCTTTTTCATACCATGGTGTTGTTACCATTCTTGGCATATTGTTCTCTTCATGACCTAATGCCCCTTTTACTAAATACCCAACACAATCTACCATTCTAACTTTAAATTTAATATTTTCATTTAAAGTTAATTCCACTGCTTCATTTGGGACAAATTTAGGTTCAGTAGTCATAATTGTTTTTCCCGCCCCACATTGAGGTAATTCATCCTTTGCTCTTTCTTTACTATATGTATTCTTTATGTTTGGTAAAACTAATAGGTCCATAAATCTTTTTATAAATGTTGATTTCCCTGTTCTTACAGGCCCTACTACTCCTAGGTAAATATCACCATTTGTTCTTCCTGCAATATCATTGTATATATCAAATTTATCCATCCTTTTCCCTCCTTTATATAATTATGGATAACTTGGTTAAAACATTAAAATATATAATAACTCCTTTTATCCTTAACAGTATATATATATGAACTTTTATAAATAATATGACATGCCACAAAAAAAAAGGACATACAAAAGTATGTCCTTAAAAAAACTAATTACCAAGTACAATTTAAATTGTCTATAATATCTTCCATTTCATGTTTTCTGTCTCTTAACATCAAATTTATAACAGAATTCTTAACATCTTTATCTTTGTACAATACTCCATATATTTCTTCACATATAGGCATCCTTACATTATATTCCTTAGCTAATTGATAAGCAGATTTAGCAGTCTTAATACCCTCTACTACCATCCCTACTGATTCTTTAGCATCTTCAAAACTATAACCTTCTCCTATCTTTATTCCTGCTCTTCTATTTCTACTATGCATACTAGTACAAGTTACTATTAAATCACCTATACCAGAAAGTCCTGCAAAGGTATTTTTGTCTGCACCCATTTTTTCACCTAATCTAGAAATTTCTATAATACCTCTATTCATAAGTGCAGCCTTTGTATTATCACCATATCCTAAACCATCAGATATTCCTGCTCCTAAAGCTATTACATTCTTAAGTGAACCACCTAGTTCTACTCCTATTACATCAGGGTTTGTATACACTCTAAATTTAGGAGCCATAAATACCTTTTGTACATATTCTGCAACTTTTCTTGTTTCTGAAGCCACAACTACAGCTGTAGGCATATCTTTAGCTACTTCCTCAGCATGAGAGGGACCTGATAAAATAGCATAACTAGATTCTGGTAAGATTTCTTTAACTATTTCTGATACCCTAAAAAGAGTATTTTGCTCTACTCCCTTAGCCACATTTACAATTACTTGGTTAGCATCCACATGATTATACATTTTTTCTAACACATTTCTTACTGCGTGTGAAGGCACTGCTAAAAGGATTATATCCTTTTTATGTATGGTTTTTAACATATCATTATTAATGTTTATATTTTCTGGTAATATAACACCTGGTAAATACCTAACGTTTTCCCTTGCCCTTTTCATTTTTTCAACTTGATTATTATTTCTAATCCATAGATCTACATTATATCCTTTTTTACCCAATAAGATAGCTAAAGCAGTACCCCAGCTACCTCCACCTATAACTCCTATATTTTTCATGGTCTTCCTCCTATTCTAAGCTTTTTCCCCAATTTTTGATTCTGATCCTTTTACTAATCTCTCAATATTAGTTTTATGCCTATAAATAGCCATTATTGATAATATTAAAGTAAAAATTAAAAACTTTTTATCAAAAGGTCTTACCACAATTAAACCAAGTAGCGGTAATATTCCCATAGCTATAATTGATCCTAATGAAACATATTTAGTCTTTATTATAATTATTAATCCAATTATTATAGATATAATTGCTAAAAGAGGGTTAATAGCCAATACAACACCTATAGTTGTAGCTATTCCTTTTCCTCCTTTAAATTTTAGAAAAGCAGGCCAATTATGACCAATTACAGCAAAGATAGCTCCTATTAACATACCACTAGAACCTAAGATATAATTTCCGATTATAACAGCAACTACTCCCTTTAATGCATCTCCTAAGAAAGTAGATGCTGCTAATTTGACTCCAAATACCCTTAATGCATTGGTAGCCCCTGCATTTTTACTACCATGATTTCTAATATCTTTTTTTTCTATTATTCTACCTAAAATATAAGAAGTTGAAATATTTCCTAATAAATAACTAACTAATATAAGTATAATTAGCTTCCCCATTTTATTCTCCCTTCTCTTTAAACTCAAATCTAATAGGTGTTCCTTCAAATCCAAAGGACTGTCTTAATTGATTTTCTAAATATCTTTGATATGAAAAATGCATTAATTCTTTATCATTAATAAAGATTACAAATTTAGGTGGTCTAGCTCTTACCTGAGTCCCATAGAATATTTTAAGCCTTTTTCCTTTATCAGAAGGAGGTTGATTCATTAGTACTGCCTCTCCTATAATATCATTTAAAATACCTGTAGTTATTCTTAAAGAGTGATTATTTGCTACTAGTTTTATTAAATCTATTATTTTATTTACTCTTTGTCCTGTAAGGGCTGATATTATTAAAAATGGAGCATAAAACATAAAGGATAATCCATTTCTAATTTCCTTTTCATAATCTCTATAAGTATTATTATCTTTATCTACAAGATCCCATTTATTTGCTATTATTATTGATGCTTTACCATTTTCATGGGCATAACCTGCAATTTTTTTATCTTGATCAGTTAACCCTTCCTTAGCATCTATTACTATTAAACAAACATCCGCACGTTCAATTGCAGCAAGGGATCTAATTACACTATATCTTTCTACATTTTCATTAACTCTTTTTTTCTTTCTCATTCCTGCAGTGTCTATAAACACATACTTATCTTCTCCAACTTCAAATGGAGTATCAATAGCATCCCTTGTAGTTCCTGGAATATCACTAACTATAACCCTCTCTTCACCAAGTATTTTGTTTATCAATGATGATTTTCCAGCATTTGGTTTTCCTATAACAGCTACTTTAACAATATCATCATCATATTCAGTATCTTTATCTTCAGGGAAATATTCAATTACTCTATCTAACATATCACCAATTCCATGGCCATGTCCTGCTGATATTGTAACAGGTTCTCCTAATCCTAATTCATAAAATTCATATATTGATTCTGGTATTAAATGAGAATCTACTTTATTCGCAACTAATAATACATTTTTATTAGATTTTCTTAACATATCCGCTACTTCCCTATCTGTCGCTGTTAAACCTTGAGATCCATCAACCATAAATATGATTACATCTGCAGTTTCAATGGCTATCTCAGCCTGTTGTCTCATTTTAGATAATATTAAATTATCACTCTTTGGTTCGATACCACCAGTATCTATTAAAGTATAGTAATTATTAAGCCATTCTCCTTCTGCATAAATTCTATCCCTTGTTACTCCAGGTTTATCTTCTACAATTGCAATCCTTCTTCCAGCCAATCTATTAAATAGAGTTGACTTTCCTACATTCGGTCTACCAACTATAGCAACTATTGGTCTTCCCATATTTATCACCTCGCGTTAGTTATTATGTTTTTTAAAAATTCTTTACCATTTACTTCTGATTTTATTACTTTTGTATTTAATTTGTTTTCAATATCTTTAACGGTTATATCATCAAGAAAAATATCTTCATTGGCTCTAAGCATGGAATTTGGTAATATAATTCCATCACCTATATCAATTGATTTTAATTGGTTTATAATATCTTGTCCTGTAATCAACCCTGATACAGTTATAGTTTCACCAAAATACATATTCTTTATAGGTTTAACTTCTAATGTTAATCCCTTTACCTTTTTCATTATTTCTTTTGCTATATCTTTTATAAAGTCACTAGCTAAAAAACCTGTTACTAATGTTAACTTCTTATTTGTATTAATTGCTTTCATATTATTAAGTTCTCTACATACCTCATCTTTAAACTTTCTTAAAAGTCCCACACCATTTTCTAATTGTGGGAAATTTTCATATTCCTCATATTTTGGTATTTTCTTTTGTGCTAAAATATAAAATTCATCAGAGGCATATACAAATTTTGTCCCAATTTCGTCTAAATATAAAGATTGTAAATTATTTAATCTCTCTAAAAGTTCTTTAGCTTTTTTATAATCATACTCTTTTAACTTGGCTAATCCTTCCCTGTGTTTAGTTAAACCAACAGGGACAATAGCTACACTCCTTACACTTGGATATAATTTTCTTAAATCTTTTATTGTATTATTAAGATTTTCTTTATCATTAATCCCTGGACATAATACTATTTGACAATTCATAGTTATTCCTGCCTCATTGAACCTTTTCATTATTTCATACACTCTACCTGCTTTTTTATTATTTAGCATTTTTGTCCTTAACTCAGGATCAGTAGTATGGACTGAAATGTTTATAGGACTTATCCTAAATTTTATAATTCTCCTTATGTCTTCTTCACTCATATTAGTCAAAGTTATAAAATTGCCTTGAAGAAAAGATAACCTAGAATCATCATCTTTAAAATATAAAGTTTTTCTCATTCCCTTAGGTAATTGATCTACAAAACAAAATACACATTTATTATTACAGCTTTTTGCTTTATCTATTAATGGGTTAGAAAATATAATGCCTATATCCTCATCAAAATCTTTCTCTATTTCTAATTGCCACACATCACCATCGCTTTTCATTATCTTCATAGTTAAAAAATCATCTGCTATATGAAACTTATAATCTATTATATCTTTAATAGCATTATCATTAATAGTAAGTAACCTATCCCCTTTTTCAACACCTAATTCCTCTGCAATACTATTCTCTTTAACTAAACTTATAATATTTTTATTTTCATTAACATTTTTTAGCTCCATAATATCTCCTCTAATTCAAGTTTATACGCTCATTAGGTTATACTATCATTTTGATAGTTAAAAATCAAGATTTTAACCTACTTTAATTATTATACCATTTTGTAGTATAAAATAAAGCCTAATAGTTTTCTATTAGGCTTTACCTTTAATACAATGGATAGTCATTACATAGATTGTTTACTTTAGATTTAATAATCTTTATACTTTCTTTTTTCTCTAAGGTAACTTGTATTATATTTGCTATCTGTTTCATTGCCTCTTCGTCCATCCCTCTAGATGTTATTGCAGGCGTACCTATTCTCAATCCACTTGTGACAAAAGGACTTTCAGGATCAAAAGGTATAGTATTTTTATTTGTAGTAACTCCTACTTCTCCTAATAAACTTTCTGCTTCTTTTCCTGTAATGTTTTTATTTCTAACATCTATTAAAATTAAGTGATTATCAGTGCCATCAGAAACTAGCTTAAAATTCTTTTTCTTTAATTCTTCTGCTAATACTTTAGCATTTTTTATTACCTGTTTTTGATATGTTTTAAACTCATCACTTAAAGCTTCCTTAAAACTTACAGCTTTCGCAGCTATAACATGCATTAAAGGTCCACCCTGTATACCTGGAAATATTGCTTTATCTATTTTCTTTGCATGTTTCTTTTTACATAATATTGCTCCTCCCCTTGGACCTCTTAAGGTTTTGTGGGTAGTTGTAGTGACAAAATCAGCATATGGTATAGGATTTGAGTGTAATCCTGCTGCTACAAGACCTGCTATATGTGCCATATCAACCATTAAATATGCATTAACTTCATCTGCTATTTCTTTAAATTTTTTAAAATCTATTTCCCTTGGATATGCGCTTGTACCTGCTACAATCAATTTCGGTTTTTCTTTTTTTGCTATTTCTAAAACTTTTTTATAATCTATTTTCTCTGTATCTTTACATACTCCATAGGAAACGAAATTGTAATATGTACCTGAAATATTTACTTTACTACCATGGGTTAAATGACCTCCATGGGTCAAATCCATTCCCATGACTTTATCTCCTCTATCTAATACTGAAAAATATACTCCTAAATTTGCATTTGAACCTGAATGTGGTTGTACGTTTGCATGTTCAGCTCCAAATATTTCTTTCAATCTATCTATAGCTAAATTTTCAGCTTTATCAACTATTTCACAGCCCCCATAGTATCTTTTCGCTGGATAACCTTCAGCATATTTATTAGTTAAATAACTTCCCATTACCTCCATAACTGCCTTTGAAACAAAATTTTCAGAAGCTATTAATTCAATATGACTCTTTTGTCTATCTAATTCTTGATTAATTATTTCTACAATATCAGAATCTGTATTCTTAGCATTTGTAAAATCCATTTTAAAAACCTCCCTTATTATTTGAAAAAATACTAATTAATCTGTTATTATTTAATATACCCATATATAATTATAGTAACAATAATTATTATGTAATACAATAATAATGAATGAAAAACTTAAAAGGAGTTTAATATGGATAAAAAAGAACAAACAAAAAAACTTATAGTAATGTCGATATTAGCAGGGAAGATTATGCTTCAAAACGGAGCAGAAACTTATAGAGTTGAAGATACTATTGTTAGATTATGTGAAGCTAGGGGAATAAAGTATGTACATTCCTTTGTAACACCTACTGGTATTTTTTTATCTGTTGAACATAATAATGAGCTTTTTAGCTATATAAAAAGGGTTAAATCAATTAAAATAGATTTAGAAAAAATAGCCTTAGTAAATGACTTTTCAAGAAAATTTGTAAATTCTAATATGACTGTACAAGAAGGTATGGATTATTTAAATGAGATAACTAATAAAAAGACTTTCTCTAAATACTTAAGATACATTTTTGGTGGTTTTGCAGCAGCCTTTTTCTCGTTATTATTTGGAGGTAATTTACTAGATTTTGTATCTTCTTACTTCGCAGGTTTTATTGTACTAACAGCATTAGATAAGTTATCTAAATATAATGTAACTTTCTTTGTAAAAAATGTTATTGGTAGTATTATTATAACTATAATAGCTATTATTTTCTCCCATATTTTTATAAAAACAAATATTGACAAAATAATTATAGGCTCAATAATGCCTCTAGTTCCTGGTGTAGCAATAACAAATGCAATAAGAGATTCTATATCAGGTGATTTTCTCGCAGGTGTTTCTAGGGGTATAGAAGCTATTATTATAGCATTAGGAATTGCCTTTGGTGTAGGTATTACTCTAAAAACCTACATACTTTTCTTTGGAGGTATATAAAATGTATTTCATTAAACAATTTATTTATGCTTTTATTTCTACTATAGGTTTTTCTATAATTTTTAATATTCCTAGAGACTCAATTATTAAATCAGGAATAGGAGGAGCCTTAGGATGGATTGTTAACATTTTAATTAACCAACAGCTAGGTTCTAGCTCTGCAGGTGCATTTTTAGGTGCAATAACTGTTGGACTAATAGGTGAATTTTTCGCAAGACTATTTAAAAAACCAGCAACAGTTTTTATCATCCCTGGTATAATACCATTAGTGCCTGGAGCTGGCATGTATTATACTATGCGCGCTATTATAGAAAAAAAATTCATAACAGCAGCTGAAACTGGAAGCGAAACTTTTTTTATAGCAGCTTCCATAGCAACTGGTGTAATAATTTCATCATCTATAAGTAAAATATTTAAGCTTAAAAAAAATTAATCCTTTAATGCAGATATAATTAGTTTAATCTGTTTTTTGGTTTGAGACCCAGTAATTCTAAATTCTTCTTTGCCATTTTTAAAAAAGATTAATGTAGGTATACTAACAATTTCTAATACATCTTTAATTTCTTTAGAAGAGTTATAATCAATTTTATATATACTTATACTATCAAACTCTTTAGATATTTCTTTTAAAATATCTATTTGTTCTTTAGAAGGTTTATACCATTTTGCATATAAACTTAAAATAACTAGTCCTTTAGAGCGTAAAATTTTTTCTTTAAATGAATACATTGAAATATCTAGTACTTCCATATAAAAACCCCTTTGAAAATATTTGTTTATTTAAATAATATTTTCAAAGGGGTTAATTTATGTTTATTTTGTATATTTTAACATTACATCTAAAAGTTTATCGATAGCTTCGTCTTTATCTTTACCTTCTAAATCATTTTTAAAACACTCTTTCATTTGTTTCTCTAAAACTACTCCTCCTACTTTGTTTAAAGCAGCTCTTGCTGCTGCTATTTGAATTAATATGTCTCCACAATATTTTTCTTCATCTACCATTCTTTGTATTCCTTTAATTTGTCCTTCAACTCTCCTAAGTCTTTGTAAAATACTCTTTTTTTCATCTATAGGATCCATTTTTAACCCCCTACTTTCCTATTTTCCTTACCATTTCAAATTCTAATTTATTTTTATTTACAATTTTTTTATCTATAGATTTTAATATAAAGTGGGAACCTCCTAGAAACAATATCCCTACTAAAAAACCAAAAGTTTCATAACTTTCAAAATTCATACTTTTAAATGTTTTAATCCCTAAAACTATACCCAATACCATTAAAATTAAAGGAATTATATATGCTATAAACGCCGATTTTAAAATTGTTTTAGTAGCCATCTTTATTTCAACAAATTCACCAGGTTTTACATTTAACTTATTTTCTATTTTAACTGTAACACTAGGGATATTACATTCTCCACCACAACTAGCACAATTGGATCCACATGCTGATACCCTTCTTACTTCAACGAGAGCTTTATTTTTTTCTAAAGCTTTTACAAACCCTACTTGATTCAACAAATTACCTCCTTAATTGTTTTTTCTTATTTTTTATTGTAATTCACATTATTTAAAGTTCTAATTTATCATAATAACTATAATTAGATTACCTATACTAATCTTACAAACTCTTTAAATACATAAATTTCTTTAATTTAAAAACTACCACGGAATTTTAACTTAATTTATTTCCTTCTTTTCTAATTACCATCTCTATTTTAGTAAAATATTTGCAAGAAAATTATCTTAAATTCATTACCCCCCGGCAGTATATTATATTAAAATAATAGCATAACTTTTATTACTATTCAACTATAAAAAATAAGAAAGACACAAAAGTGTCTTCCTTATTTCTTTAAATTTAATTTTATCTGTAATTCATCAAGTTGTTCTTTAGAAACTTCTGCTGGTGCTTTAGTTAATAAGGATGTAGCATTTTGTGTTTTTGGGAAGGCTATAACGTCTCTTATATTATTTGATTCAGTTAATTGCATAATTAATCTATCAAACCCATATGCAATACCTCCATGGGGTGGTACACCGTATTTAAATGCCTCTAATAAGAAGCCAAATTTACTCCATGCTTCTTCTTCACTAAATCCTAATGCTTTAAACATCTTTTGTTGCAACTGTGTATTATTTATTCTGATACTTCCTCCACCTATTTCATCTCCATTTATAGCAAGGTCATAAGCTTTAGCACGTACTTTTTCAGGTTCAGTATCTAACAGCTTAATATCTTCATCCATTGGATGTGTAAATGGATGATGTTTAGCTACATATCTGTCTTCTTCTTCATCATATTCAAATAATGGGAACTCTGTAATCCATACTAATTCATATAAACTATCGTCAATTAAATTTAATTTCTTAGCTACTTCAATACGTAAATGTCCTAATGATGCAAATACTACAGATGGTTTGTCTGCTACTATTAGTAGTAAGTCTCCCTTTTCTCCATCTAATTTATCGATTATATTATTTGTCTCTTCCTCTGATAAGAATTTAGTTATAGGGGATGATATCCCTTCTTCAGTGATTTTTATCCAAGCTAAACCTTTGGCTCCATAATTTTTAACGTATTTTTCTAATTTAGATATTCCTTTTCTACTAAATTCCTTTTCATATCCCTTTATATTTATACCTCTTACTTCTCCTCCATTTGCTATATTTCCACTAAAGACTTTAAATTCTGAATCCTTAACAATCTCTGTTAAATCTTTTAATTCAAATCCAAATCTTAAATCTGGTTTGTCTGATCCAAACCTTTCCATAGCTTCTTTATAAGTCATTCTTTTTATTGGTAATTCAATTTCTATGTCCTTTACTTCCTTAAATATTTTATAAACTAACCTTTCGTTCATTTCTAAAATATCATCTATATCTACAAAGGACATTTCAATATCTATTTGTGTAAATTCAGGTTGTCTATTAGCTCTTAAATCCTCATCTCTAAAACACTTAACTACCTGATAGTATCTATCCATACCTGATACCATTAACATTTGCTTCATAAGCTGTGGAGACTGAGGCAAAGCATAAAATTTACCTGGATTAACTCTACTTGGAACTAAATAGTCTCTAGCTCCTTCAGGAGTTGGTTTTGTTAGCATAGGAGTTTCTACATCTACAAAATTCTCATTATCTAAAAAGTTTCTTACTACCTTTAATGTTTTATGTCTAGTTTTTAAATTATTTTGCATAAAAGCTTTCCTTAAATCTAAGTATCTATATTTTAATCTCATAGTTTCTGAAACATCATCATCATCTTTAATATATATAGGAGGTGTTTCAGCTTTATCTAATATTTTTAATTCTTCTGCAAACACTTCTATATCTCCAGTGGCTAAATCATCATTCTTTGATTGTCTTTCATATACTTTTCCTTTTATTGCAATTACAAACTCACCTTTTATTTTATCTGCTTTTTCAAAGGCTTCTTTAGAAACTTCATTATCAAAAACTATTTGTGTAATTCCAGTAGTATCTCTTAAATCAACAAATATTAATCCTCCAAGATTTCTTTTTTTCTGTACCCATCCCATTAGGATTATTTCTTCATTCAAATTACCTACTCTCAAATCACCGCACATGTGCGTTCTTCTTAAATTCCCCATTGATTCTATCATATTCTTACCTCCTAAAGTCTATTTTTTAAGCTGTTAACAATATTACTTAATTTAACTTCTTCTTGCTCCCCTGTTTTCATATTTTTTAAAGTAACTACATCCTTGTTTAGCTCATCTTCTCCTAATACTAAGGTATAAGTTGCATTAACTTTATTAGAATATTTAAACTGAGCTTTTATACTTCTTCCTAAGTGGTCTTTATCTGATTTTATACCTTCATTTCTTAAATCATATAAAAGTTTAAATGCTTCCTTTTCAGCTCTTTCACCTATTGTTACAATGAAAATATCTAATCCTTCTTGTTTAGGAATTTCTATATCGTTATTTTCCAATGTTAAAAGTAACCTTTCTATTCCCATTCCAAATCCTATACCAGGAACATCCGGACCACCGATTTGTTCTATAAGCTTATCGTATCTTCCACCACCGCAAACTGTACCTTTAGCTCCTATTTCATTTGAAATAAATTCAAAAGCTGTTTTTGTATAGTAATCTAATCCTCTTACTATTTTAGGGTCTACAATATAACTAATTTCTAACTTATTTAAATAAGTCTTAACTTCTTCAAAATGTTCATCACATTCATCACATAAATAATCTAGCATAAGTGGTGCATCTTCAATTTGATTTTGACAATCCTCATTCTTACAATCTAAAATCCTCATTGGATTTTTATCAAACCTAGAAACACAAGTTTTACATAAATTAGTAAGTTTCTTTTCTAAATACTCTTTTAATATATTATTGTATTTTTCTCTACATTTAGGACATCCTATACTGTTTATATGTAACTCTACATTTTCAACACCTAACTTTTTATATAATGTTGATATTATACTCATTACCTCTGCATCCACAGACGCTTTTTTACTTCCAAATACTTCTACTCCAAATTGGTGATGTTCTCTTAATCTACCCTTTTGAGGTCTTTCGTATCTAAAAACTGGTGTTATATAAAATGTTTTTACTGGTTGTGGTAATGCATAAAGTTTATTTTCAATATATAATCTTGCAGCTGGTGCTGTCCCTTCTGCCTTAAGGGTTATACTCCTTCCCCCCTTATCTTCAAATGTATACATTTCCTTTTGGACAACATCTGTAGTTTCTCCTACTCCTCTTTCAAATAATTCAGTATGTTCAAATACAGGAGTTCTTAACTCTCTATATCCAAATTGTCTACATACATCTCTAAACATTTTTTCTAGATACTGCCACTTATAAGATTCTTCTGGTAATACATCTTTAGTTCCTCTTGGTGCCCTTGTTAGCATTAATTTCAACTCCTTTTAGTTTAATATATAAAAAATAAACTCCCATCTCTGTCAAAATCCTTGACAGGGACGAGAGTTATACACCCGTGTTGCCACCCTAATTGGAAAATAATATATTTTCCCACTCTAAACCTTTAACGCTGGTAGCGAGAAAGCCTACTAAGTTCAACTTTCCTACTCTAGGATGTCTTTACCATACATTAGTATCGGATTTCCACCATCACCGACTCTCTAAAACTAAGAGGTTTGGTTACTAATTCCCGTCATTGTATTTCTTAATATTATAATCTAATAAATTTAATATGTCAACAAATGTTTCTTCTTTCTTTCTATCATTTCCCCATTTCTTTTAATATATTCATTAAGCCCTTTAACATTAGGGACTCTTTGTATTCTATTAGAATCTGGAAAATATATCTTACTTACTGCACCAGCACCTGCAGCTATTATTGTCTGTTTTTCTTCCATAATAAGCATATTATATATACATTCCTTATTTATTTTACAGTAACCTACATTTTCATAATTCCCAAGTATCTTCTTTTGTCTGTATAAATAATATGGATGCATCTTCATTTCCTTTGTATATTGTTTTGTTATTTTTAACATTTCTTTAATATCATTTCCCATTGCTAATTTGAAATTTCTTTCTTTTTCCATTAATTTAGATGCCTTTTTTATTGCTAAAGTATGTACAGTTAAATTATCTGGATTCAGTTTTTTAATCTCTTTCATAGTATATTCTATTTCATTAATCCCTTCTTCAGGCAAGCCAACAATAAGGTCCATATTAATTGTAAAACCTAGTCTTTTAGCTAATTCATAAGTTTTTATTATATCTTCTCTAGTATGGTTTCTTCCAATTTTTTCTAATGTTTTATTACACATTGTTTGTGGATTTATGCTTATTCTTTCTACTCCATTTGATTTTAGCATATTTAACAATTCAAGGTTTATAGTATCAGGTCTACCTGCTTCTACTGTAAATTCCTTAAATGTATTTTTACTAAAAACTTCATATATTTTATTAATTATTCTTTTTAAATCATTATTAGAAATAGAAGTTGGTGTGCCTCCTCCTATGTAAACTGCTTCAAGTTTCATATCTTTAGTTAACTGTCCTATCTTTTCAATTTCATATAATAATTTTTCAATATAAATATTAACTAAACTTGAACTTTTCTTTAATGAATTTGAAGGAAAGGAACAATAAATACATCTTGTAGGACAAAAGGGAATAGATATATATAAACTAAACTTATCCTTATCTAATGGGTAAATAAAACTTCTTTCTCTTTTTGCAATACTTATAAGTAAATTTGTCTTTTCTCTTGATATTTTATATTGATTCATTAATATATCTTTAATTTCTTTTCTATTTATATTTTTATCTAACAAATCATGTACTATCTTAGTAGGTCTAATACCTGTAAGAATTCCCCAACTTGGTTTATTATTTAAAGTTTTAGTTATAGCATTAAATAAACTTTGTTTAACTAAAGTCTTAATATTTTTCTTTTCATTATCTTTTTTTATATCAACGTTAGTAATGTTATCTAAGGATTTACTTATAATATTATATTCTTTTATTATTACAGTTTCAACTTCATAAGTTTCATTTTTCTTATATAAGTTATTTTCTATTAAAAGGCTTTGGTTATTAACCAAAGCCTCATCTTCAATAAATTCTATATTATTATCTTCATACAAAGATCTTATTAATTCAAATACATCATACTTAAAATTATGACCTTTAATTAAAACTTTTATCATAGTAATTACCCCTTAATAATCTTTTCTCATATCCTCCATAAGCCTATTAACATACGAAGTAGGGATACCCATCTCCCTGGCAATTTCTGTTTCTTTTAATCCCATTTCTTTTAATTCCATTAAATCGTGAAAATCCACCTCTATATACTCTTTTCTTTTGTTATATTTAGAATTTTTGAGTTTCTTTTTCACTTATAAGCCCTCCTAAAGATAATTTCTATTATTTTACCACATATCTTTAAGAGTATTCTCATATTAATTATTTTATAAACGGATTAGTTTTTCTTTCTTTTTCAATTGTACTTGATGGTCCATGTCCTGGATATACTTTTGTATTATCATCTAAAACCATTAACTTATTTTTTATTGAATTAATTATTTCTTCAAATGATCCTCCTAAAAGATCTGTCCTTCCTATAGATCCAGTAAATAATGTATCTCCAGTTATTACACTTTCATCTACTTTTATACTTATGCTTCCTTTAGTATGTCCAGGTGTGTGAATAATCTCAGCTTTTAGCTTACCTATATTAATATTTTCCTTATCTTTAAGTAACACATCTGGCGTAATTTCAACATCTTCCATACTCATTTGTTTTGATAAATTTTTATTAGAATCTTCTAATAAATATTTATCACTTTCATGAAGCATTATTGGTACATTAAAATAACTTTTTAATTTTTTTAATGCTCCTATATGGTCCCCATGGGCATGGGTTAAAATAATTCCTTCCACTTTTAAGTCAAGATCTTTTATTGTATTTATTATTTTCTCTTCATCACCAGCTGGATCTATTATCATTGCATTTTTAGTTTCATTACATCCAATAATATAACAATTTGCTGCATATATTCCTGCTGGAAGTCTTTTTAGTATCATATTAAACCTCCTATATATTAAAATTCCTTTTTACTGTCTATTAAGATAGTTACTGGTCCATCATTTATTAGTTCAACATCCATATCTCCACCAAATTCACCTGTATTAGTTTTAATATTATATTCTTCACATTTTTCAATAAACTTTTTATATAATTTTTTAGCAACATCTGGATGTGCAGCCTTCATAAAATTAGGTCTTCTACCCTTTCTACAGTCTCCATACAATGTAAATTGTGAGACAACTAACAACTCTCCCTGAATATCTAATAAAGATAAATTTAGTTTATCATTTTCATCTTCAAAAATTCTTAATTTAATGATTTTTTCACATAAATAATTAATATCTTTCTCATCATCTTCTTCGCCGATACCTAATAATACTAATAATCCCTTATTTATACTTCCTGTGATTTCATCTTCAACTGTAACTTTAGCGCTCTTTACCCTTTGTACTACAGCTCTCATATAATCTCTCCTCCTTAAGTAATTACTCTATATACATCCATAACACCATTTATAGATCTAATTTTTTTCATTAAATCCTTTAATTGACCCACATTTTTAATTTCTAAAGTCATATTAATTAATGCTAACTTTTCTTTGCTAGTTCTAGCATTTAGTGATGTTACAAGTAAATTTGCATCTGTTAAAAGTTGTGTTACTTGAGTTAACAAACCTGGTCTGTCAATTGCTTTTATTTGTATTTCAGCTTGATAAGAAACTCTCTTTCCATCATCCCATTCCACATCCATTAATCTTGATCCTTGGCTTAAATCGTTTATATTAGGGCAATCTTTTCTATGGACTGATACTCCTCTACCTCTAGTTATATAACCTACTATATCATCACCAGGGACCGGATTACAACATTTAGCAAATCTAACTTTTACATTATCTATTCCTTTAACCTTTACTCCCTGTGTAGGTTTATTACCTTGTTTATTTACTTGTTTTGTAACTACTTTTTTTGGCTCTTGTTCAGTATAATAATCTTTATACATTACTTTTAACTTACTTACTATCTGTGGTAGTGTAATACTTCCATATCCTAAGCCTGCGTATAAATCTTCAATGTTGTTAAAATTTAATTTATCTGCTATCTTATTTAACCAATCTTCTTTAAGTATTTCAGTAAGCTTATACCCTTGCTTTTTAACTTCTTTTTCTAATGCTTCTTTTCCTTTGTTTATATTTTGACTCTTTTCTTCCTTTTTAAACCATTGACGTATTTTACTTTTAGCTTGACTACTTTTAACAATTTTTAGCCAATCTCTACTAGGACCATTACTATTAGCTGAAGTTAATACAGAGACAATATTACCATTTTTTAGTTTGTAATCTAATGGTACAATCCTTCCATCTACCTTCGCTCCTACACAATTATTACCCACGGCTGTATGAACTCTATAAGCAAAATCAATTGGTGTTGAACCTGTAGGTAAGTTAATTACATCCCCTTTAGGTGTAAATACGAAAACTTCATTTGTAAATAAATCTATTTTTAAAGATTCCATGAATTCTTTAGGATCTTTCATTTCCTTTTGCCATTCAAGCATTTGTCTTAACCAGGTCAACTTTTTATCAAATTCATTGCTTTTGTTTATACCTTCTTTATATTTCCAATGTGCAGCAATACCATACTCAGCTGTCCTATGCATATCCCAAGTTCTGATTTGTATTTCAAATGTTTCTCCCTTAGGTCCTATAACTGTAGTGTGTAATGATTGATACATATTAGGTTTAGGCATTGCGATATAATCTTTAAATCTACCTGGAATAGGTTTCCACAAAGTATGGACTATACCTAATACTCCATAACAATCTTTAACTGAGTCTACTATAACTCTTATAGCCGTTAAATCAAAAATTTGTTCAAATGTTTTATTTTGATATACCATTTTTCTATATATACTATAAAAATGCTTAGGTCTTCCTCTAATTTCACTTTCTATTTTCATATCATCAAGTTTTTCACTTAATTTATCCTTAACAGCATTAATATATTCTTCTCTTTCTTTTCTCTTTTTAGATACTTTATTAACCAAATCATAGTATCCCTGTGGATCTAAATGTCTTAAAGATAAATCCTCTAATTCCCATTTCATTTTAAATATACCTAATCTATTAGCTATCGGTGCATATATTTCTAATGTTTCTAATGCCTTTTCTTTTTTCTTAGCTTCTGACATATATTCTAAAGTTCTCATATTATGCAGTCTATCTGCTAATTTTATTATTATAACCCTTATATCCTTAGCCATTGCTATTACCATTTTTCTTAAGTTCTCTGCTTTTCTTTCTTCTTTAGTTCTGTATTTTATTTTTTTTAATTTAGTAACTCCATCTACTAAATGTGCTACTTCAGTATTAAATTCCTTTTCTATTTCTTCAAAAGTTACATTAGTATCTTCTATAACATCATGTAGTAAAGCAGCTACAATTGAAGTATTATCTAAATTAATTTCAGATAATATTAAAGCTACATTATAAGGGTGAATAAAAAACTTCTCTCCCGAATTTCTATATTGACCTTCATGGGCTGCCTCAGCATATTGATATGCCTTAATAATATGCTGCAGGTCGCCTTGAGGGTTATAATGTTCAATTGTATTTATTAATTTTTCTAAAGACATAACCTCACCCTCTTTTATATAGTGACAAAAATTTATATAACTTTAGTATATCACATTAGTTATTGAGTACAAATAATAATTTTCATTATAAAATTATTTAAAGTATTATAAAAATGCACATAAATGTGCATTTTTATAATTCATTAAAATTTAACTAAAGATTCCACATTATATTCTTTTAAGCTATCTTTTCCTTTTAAGAACTCAAGTTCTATAAGAAAACTTATATTTACAACTTCTCCACCTAATTTTTCAATCATTTCTATAGTAGATTTTACTGTTCCACCAGTAGCTAATAAATCATCTGCTATTACAACCTTTTGCCCTGGTTTTATTGAATCTTTATGCATTTCTAAAGTATCAGTTCCATACTCTAATTCATACTCATAAGTAATTGTTTCTGCTGGTAACTTCCCTGGTTTTCTTACAGGTACAAATCCAACATTAAGCTCATAGGCTAATGGAGCACCTATTAAAAAGCCTCTTGCTTCAGGTCCAACTATTAAATCAAAATCCATATCTTTTAAATTTTTTGCCATTTCTTTTATGCAATAATTAAAAGCTTCTTTATCCTTTAATACTGTAGTAATATCTTTAAAATCTATACCTTCCTTTGGAAAATCCTTAATATTTCTTATTTTACTTTTTATGTCCATGATACTTCCTCCTTATTGTATTTCTATAAATTAATAGTATCTTTATATGATTTTAGATTTTCATATAATTTATCTATCCTCTTAAAAGTAGGTAAATTGTCAATATCCACCTTCTTTATTTTATTTAACTTAATAAAATAATTAGTTTTATCATCTTTTTTTAACTTTATTAAATTACCTTCTTTAAAAATATCTAACGCTAAATCTATCTTAATTTTATTAAAAGAATATTTACTTATCTTGTTTATATATTTCAAATAATTTTTCATATTTAATTTAAAAACTTCATTTCCTGTTTTAAAACTTTTATAAATACATCTTAATTCATCTTTAGTAGGTAAATTACTATTTAAAATTTCATCATTAAGTTTAAAATCATCTTCATTTATTAGTAATTTAACTTTATCCTTATTTATAATATCCATTAGTTTAAATAAATTACTTATATCAAAAAACATATCATAAACTATTACATTCTTAAAATCATTTACTTTAAAGTCACTAGTAATTATCGGATTAACAAGTATTAGATTTTTCTTATTATTTTTAACCTCATTATAACTTATTTCAATACTTTTAAAAAATTCTCTTCCCATAAATTCTAACTCTTTTAAAAGTTCTAAAGCATTTTTATAGTTATTAATTATAATTAAATTTCCACTTTGTTTTTTAAAAGTATTCTTAACTAAAATTTCTCTATTATCTGTTTTAATAATATTTAAATTATTTATTTTATAGCTATCTATTACTTTATTTTCTGTCATAATACTATCTTTAAGTTTTGTTTTATATTTTTTATTCAACTCAAAAATACTTCTATAATTTTGTTTGAAATCCTTAACTACAATTTGTAAATTCCTTTTTCCCATAAATTCGTTAATATCAAGACTACCTATTATATCTACACTTTTACTTTTATCTATGATATTTGATGCATGTCCTAAATTAAAACCAATACAGTCAATAGTTTGTCCATTCTTATTGATCTTTAATTTTAGATGTTTATTTTCTTTTCCTACAGGTCGAATTTCAACTATTTTTGTATTTCTTACTAAAAATACAGGACTTGGATTTTCCATTCCAAAGGGTTCTAAAGAATTCAATTCTTTTACTGTTTTTAAATTTAAATCATCAGTTTCTAAAATTGAATCTACTTTAATCTCAGAAAGTAAATCTTCATCTTCTAAAACTTTATCAGCAATTTTATTTATTTCTTTTCTAAAAGTTTTTATGTTTTCTTTCTTTATAGATAAACCTGCAGCCTGCTTGTGACCTCCAAATTTAATAAAAAGCTCTTTACATTGATTTAAACCCTTAAATAAATCAAAAGTAGATATGCTTCTTGCTGAAGCTCTTCCTTCAGATCCATCAATAGAAATTAATACAGAAGGTTTGTGATACTTTTCTGTTATTCTAGAACTTACAATGCCTATAACACCATGATGCCAATTTTCAGATGCTATAACTAATATTTTTTCATTTTCTATATCTATTTCTTTTTCGATTATTTCCTCTGCTTCATTTAAAATTTGATTTTCAATATCTCTTCTTTTATTATTTTCATTATCTAAATTTTCAGCTAATTCTAACGCTTTAATTTTATCATAAGTAGTTAATAATTCTACCCCCTGTTTTGCTGATGACATTCTACCTGTGGCATTTAATCTAGGTCCTAATACGAAGCCTATATGACCACTTGTGATTTTTTTATCCTTTAACTCAGTAATCTTTAATAAAGCTTGTAAACCTAAATTATCAGTATTATTGATATATTTTAAACCATTTTTTACTATTATCCTATTTTCACCCTTTAATGAAACAACATCAGCAACTGTCCCCATTGCTACTATAGGTAAAAGGTTTTTATAATCTAATTTTTTATCTAACTTCATTGATAAAGCTTCAATTAATTTTAAAGCCACTCCTACTCCTGCTAAATTTTTAAAGGGATAATTATCATCTTCTCTATGGGGATTTATAACTGCTTCTGCATTTGGTAAAGTTTCCTGACATGTATGATGGTCAGTTATTATTATATCCATCCCTAAATCTTTTAAATGTTTAACTTCTTCAACTGATGTAATTCCACAATCCACAGTTATAATTAAATCCCCTTTATTTTCATTAATATTCTCTATAGCCTTTTTATTTAGACCATATCCTTCTGTAAATCTGTCTGGTATATAGTAATTTAAATCATAACCAATATCTGAAAAGAAAAGTTTTAATAAGGATGTGCTAGTAACTCCATCTACGTCATAATCACCGTATACCCAAATGTTTTCTTTGTTTTTTATTCCTTTAACAATCCTTTTTACTGCCTTGTCCATATCCTTTAATAAGTAAGGATCATATAGATTATCTAAAGTAGGATTTAAAAATTCTTTGCAATCTTTATGATTGTTAATACCTCTATTTATCATTACTTTTGCTGTCAGTTTAGAGATATTTAATTTATCACATAGATTATCTACATTAGAATAATCTCTATCTGCTAATTTTATTATTGATTTATTTTCTATCATTTATATTCACCTACAATTAAAAAGGTCACCTATTCATTATAGCTTATACATTTAAGTCATTCAACCTTATAAACTATTCTCTTTTTCATCATTTTCATTTTTTTTATCTTGGGCTTCTTTAATTTCTTTATCATCTTCAGTTACATCTTCAGTATTATTATCATTTTTTCCTAAAGAATTTTCAGACAACCGTTCTTCATATTTTTTATTCTCTTCTGATAATTTATTTATTGTTTTATTTAAGTCTTTTATTTTCATCTTTGATTTAAATTCTCTAAATAAACCTAATATAGTAACTATTATTGCTCCTAAAGCAGCTGAAATAAAGATAACTAAAGCTTGGGAGATTTCTACCGTTGCATATAAAAATCTTATTTCAACATTTCCTGCATTTTGTATTGCAAAAACTGTTACAATAATAGCAAATATTAAAGATAAAATAAAACCTATTTGCATAATATCACCTCTTTAAATTTATTTTCTTTTATTAATTAAAGTATATAATATTGAAATTATTAAAAAAAGCCCTAATATTGCCGCAGTTGAAAAACCAATTAATCCAAAAGCTGACATACCTAAAAGTGTAGGCCCAGTTTTTGATTGAATAACTATTGATGATCCCACAATTAAAGAAGAAATAATTAAACTTAAAGATACTTTATTCGTCATACTACTTATTTCTTTTTCTAATTGTTTGAATCCTTCTTGTTTCATTATTAAATTTAGTTTACCCTTTTCTATCTTAAATAAAATACGCTTTAGAAGTTTAGGCATATCCTTAAATTCTTCAAAATTATCAATAGATAATTCAGAAAATTCCTTTAAAAAATTTTTAGGCTTCAGTTTATCTTTTTTTATACTATTTAATAATTCTTTAGATATTTGTGTTAGATTGAAATTTGGATTTAATTTTCTGCCAGTACCTTCAATAGTCATAATAGATTTAATTAATAATATTAATTGAGAAGGTATTTTAACTCCATATTCATATGTAATTTGTAATAAATCGTTTAGTGCATCTGTAAAATTAAGTTTATCAAAGGGGATATTATAATAGTAATTTAGTATATAATTTAGATCTCTTTTTAATAATGTTTCATCCGTCTTAGCTGGGATAGCATTCATTTTATTTAAACTTGATATAATACGAGAAGCATCTTTATTAACTCCAGATCTAAGTAAGTTAGTTATAAAGTTTAAAGTCTCTTTATCTAAATACCCAACTATCCCAAAATCAATAAATCCAATTTTTCCTTTATTAATAACAAATAAATTACCAGGATGAGGATCTCCATGGAAATACCCATGAAGAAATATTTGCTCCATAAATAATTTAGCTCCTATATAAGCTAAATTTTCTTTGTTATATCCCTTTTTTTCAATTTCTTTTATATTACTAAGTTTTATCCCTTTAATTTCCTTTGTAATTAATATTTTTTTAGTTGTATATTTCCAATATACTTTTGGTATTTCAATTCTTTCGTCATTTAAAAACTTAATTCTAAAATTTTCACAATTTTGTCCTTCATATGTATAATCTAATTCTTTATTTATTAGATATGAAAACTCACTTACTACATCTTTATAGTTTATAAGTCTATTCTTTTTTAAATCCTCAATGAGCCCAGAAATTGTTTTTAGTATACTTAAATCTCTAGATATGATACTCTCTATATTTGGCCTTTGTATCTTTATAACAACATTTTGACCACTTTTTAAAACTCCTCTATAGACCTGTCCTATCGAAGCAGCAGCAATAGGTCTTTTATCAAATTCTTTAAAAATTTCTTCAATTTCAAATCCTAATTCATTTTTAAAAATCATCCTAGCTTTTTCATAGGGAAACTCACCGACATTATCCTGTAACATAGTTAATTCGTCTACTATATCAGCTGGCAAAATATCATATCTAGTACTTAAAAGTTGCCCTAATTTAATAAAGGTTGGTCCTAATTCTTCTAATGCTAATCTAACTCTTTTTCCCCTTGAATATTTTTTACTTAAATCGGTGGAACGTTTAAAAAAATGTTTTTTGAAAAAATTTCCTGAATCTAATTTATCAGAAATGATACTAAAGCCGTATTTAGCAAGTGTTCTAGATATTTCTCTATACCTTTTCATATTTTTATATTTCATCTTAAAGTCTTTCAAATAAACACCCCTTAAAAAGTGTAATTATCCGTATTGTTACCATAAGTTTATTATATTTTTCATATTAAGTCCAATATTTATAAAAAAATAATTGCTGATTAATAATTGTTTATTATACTTTTTTATTTAATAAACAAGCTCAAAAATAACCTTCATTTATTTTAAATTCAAACCAGGATGATATTTACTGAAATTCTGATATTCTTAAGTAAAAAAAATGTATCTGTGTTATTCTAAGTAATACTTTTTACTTATTTTGTAATTGTTTATATGCTTTTACTTAGTTTATAATATTGCTTTTCTTAATTTTTATGAAAATATTAATATTATTTAAAAGTTTGATTTTTCCTCAAATCGAGTAGCTAGAAAATAGGATAATTAGTCCTATTTTCTTTGCTCTCCCAGAACCGGACTTACGTTTGCCGTATCCGGCTCCTGAAATTTCTTACCTAACTAGTAATAGTTAGACAACAACCCAA
>VEND01000051.1 GCA_009711765.1 Bacillota bacterium
AACAAATTAAATATTTCTTCAGGGCAGGGTGAAATTCCCGACCGGCGGTAAAGTCCGCGAACCTTAAATGGTTGACTTGGTGAGATTCCAAGACCGACAGTAAAGTCTGGATGGGAGAAGAAGGATAAGATAGATTTATACTTTTGTATATTAAACCCTGAAGAATTTTCTTCAGGGTTTTTATTATTGTTTAACATTTTGTAAATACTAATTATAAAGTGAGGTGAGTCTTTGGATATTAAATATATGAAAAGGGCTATAGAATTATCAAAACTAGGTAAAGGATATACTAATCCTAATCCACTTGTTGGTGCGGTCATAGTAAGGGATGGAAAAATTATAGCCGAAGGATATCATAAATATTTTGGAGGAGACCATGCAGAAATAAATGCTTTTAAAAATACAAAAGATGACTTAAAAGGAGCAGAGATGTATGTAACTTTAGAACCCTGTTCCCATTATGGTAAAACTCCACCCTGCGCATTAGAGATAGTTAAAAAGGGGATATCAAAGGTTTATATAGGTATGAAGGATCCAAACCCTAAGGTAAGTGGAAAGGGCATAAAAATCCTAAGGGATAATAATATTTTAGTCACCTCAGGGATATTAGAAAGTGAAGTAAAAAAAATAAATGAAGTATTCATTAAATATATAAAAACTAAATTACCCTTTATAGTATTAAAAACAGCCATGACTTTAGATGGAAAAATAGCTACTAAAACAGGGGATTCAAAATGGATAAGCAATGAATTATCAAGGGAATATACCCATAAATTAAGACATAAATTATCGGGAATTTTAGTAGGAATAAAGACGGTACTTAAGGATAATCCAAGATTAACAACAAGATTAAAAGAAGGCGGTAAAGACCCAGAGAGAATAATACTTGATTCAAATTTAAGAATTCCTCTAGATAGTAAAGTTTTAAATATAAATTCCAAGGCTAAAACGATAATAGCTACTACTAAAAATGTGGATACTAAAAAGATTAAAGCATTAGAACAAAAGCAAGCAATAGTTATAAAAACTCCTAGCAAAGATGGAAAGGTTGATTTGAAATATTTAATTAAAAAACTAGGGGATATGGACATAGATAGTATTTTAATAGAAGGAGGTTCCACTGTAAATTATAGTGCATTAAATGAAGGTATTGTAGATAAAGTTATTTC
Source organism: Bacillota bacterium (assembly GCA_009711765.1). Classification (GTDB taxonomy): domain Bacteria; phylum Bacillota; class Clostridia; order Tissierellales; family MES13; genus MES13. The sequence goes on from VEND01000051.1 coordinate 1,170, forward strand.
TTTTATATCACCTAAAATAATAGGCGGTGTGGAAGCAAAAACACCAGTTGGAGGTAGAGGAAAAGATTTAATTGTTGATGCCTTTAAACTTAAGAACATAGAAATAGAGAGGTTTAATGAAGATATTATGATAAAAGGCTACCTTAGGGGTGATAACTAGTGTTTACAGGAATTGTTGAAGAGATAGGAAAAGTAAAGTCAATAAAAAAAGGAAGTACTTCAGCAAAGATTATTATAAAAGCCAAAAAAATATTAGAAGATATTAATCTTGGAGATAGTATAAGTACAAATGGTGTTTGTTTGACTGTAACTGATTTTAATGAAGATAGTTTTTCAGTTGATGTTATGCCTGAGACGATAAGGAAAAGTAGTTTAAGAAATTTAAAAAAAGAAAGCAAAGTTAATTTAGAAAGGGCACTGAGTTTAAATAAAAGATTAGGAGGACATATTGTAAGTGGTCATATTGATGGTGTAGGACATATAAAAAATATAAAAAGAGAAGAAAATGCAGTATGGTTATCAATAAAACCACCAAGGGAACTTTTAAAATATATTATTGATAAAGGCTCTATAGCTATAGATGGTGTGAGTTTAACTATAGCCTATGTGGATAATGATATATTCAAAGTTTCAATTATCCCCCATACAAAGGACGAAACAATTCTTTTAGATAAAACCATAGGTGGAGAAGTAAATTTAGAGTGTGATATGTTAGCAAAATATATTGAAAAATTAACTAGTTTTAATACTAATAAGGACAATATTAGTAAAGAATTTCTTATGAAAAATGGATTTTTATAAACTTAAGAGGTGATAATGTTGAAATTTAATACTATAGAAGAGGCTATAGAAGATATAAAAAAAGGAAAAATGGTCGTAGTTGTAGATGATGAGGATAGAGAAAATGAGGGAGATTTAGTTATGGCTGCTGAGAAGGTAACTAAAGAGGATGTTAACTTTATGGCCAAATACGGTAGAGGTCTCATTTGCACTCCTTTAACAAAGGATAGATTATTAGAATTAGATATACATCCAATGGTTACAAATAATAGTGACCCTAATGAAACAGCCTTCACAGTTTCTGTAGACTATAAAGATACTACTACAGGTATATCAGCTAAGGAAAGGGCAATGACAATAAAAAAATTAATTGATAAAAAGGCAAATGCAAAGGACTTTAATAGACCAGGACATATTTTCCCATTAAGAGCTAAGGAAGGTGGAGTATTACAAAGGGCAGGTCATACAGAAGCATCCGTTGATTTAGCTCAGTTAGCAGGATTTGATAAAGCAGGTGTAATATGTGAAATAATGAATGAAGATGGAACTATGGCTAGGGTACCTGAACTTATGGAATATGTTAAAAAACATGATTTAAAAATAATTACTATAGCTGATTTAATTGCATATAGAAGAAAAAATGAATGTTTAATAAAAAGAGAAGCAGAAAGCCATTTACCAACAGAATATGGAGACTTTAAAATGATAGGTTTTATAAATAAACTAACAAATGAACATCATGTTGCTTTAGTTAAAGGGAATGTCTCCGATGGAGAACCTGTTTTAGTCAGAGTGCATTCTGAATGTCTTACAGGGGATGCTTTAGCTTCTTTAAGATGTGATTGCGGACAACAATTAAAAGAAGCAATGAAAAAAATACAAAAGGAAAAAAGAGGCGTATTATTATATATGAGACAAGAGGGAAGAGGTATAGGTCTTATAAATAAAATTAAAGCCTATGAATTACAGGATAAAGGAATGGATACAGTTGAAGCAAATATAGCTTTAGGTTTTCCACCGGATATGAGGGAATATGGAATAGGTATTCAAATACTTCTAGATTTAGGAATTAAAAAAATAAAATTACTTACTAATAATCCAAAGAAACTTTCTGGACTTACAGGTTATGGTATTGAAATAGTAAAAAGAGTACCTATACAAATGAATCATCACGAAAGAAATGAATACTATTTAAAAACAAAAAAAGAAAAAATGGGGCATCTATTAAATTTTGAGGAGGAAAATAATGAAAATTAATGAAGGAAAATTATTAGGAAAAGATCTTAGATTTGCTATAGTTATAGGAAGATTTAATGAGTTTATAGGAAGTAAATTATTATCAGGTGCTATAGATGGTTTAAAAAGACATGGGGTAAATGAAGATGATATAGAATTATATTGGGCACCAGGAGCCTTTGAAATACCTTTAATTGCAAAAAAGGTAGCTAAAAGTCAAAAGTATGATAGTGTACTTTGCTTAGGAGCTGTAATAAGAGGGGAAACACCTCATTTTGATTATGTATCTAGTGAAGTTTCTAAAGGAATTTCCCATGTTTCCTTAGATACTGAAATACCTGTTATTTTTGGAGTTCTAACTACAGATACAATAGAACAAGCCATAGAAAGGGCGGGAACAAAGGCAGGAAATAAAGGATTTGAAGCTGCATTAACTGCAATAGAGATGAGTAACTTAATGAGAAAAATATAAAGATAGAAAGACTTGGTTTATCCAAGTCTTTTATTGTTTTTTGATGAATATAAGACAAAATTGTAACAATGTGATAATATCTTATTGATAATGTTTTTTTAGGGGGAAAGATATGAAAAAGATTCTTATAAGTTTAATTTTTGTAATTATAATTTTTAATAGCAATGTAATTGCAGATGACTTAGAATCTAAAATAGGGGATTATGTAAACTTCGGAAGCTATAACAATAAACCCTTAACTTGGAGGATTATTAACAAGGATAATAATGGCATATTACTCTTTTGTGATAAGATAATAGAGATTAAATCCTTTGACACAACAAATAATTATTGGCCTAGGTCTAATGTTAGAACATGGTTAAATTCTAATAAGGTAAAAGTCAATTATTATCATAGAGAAGAAAATAATAACTTTTTTAATTTTAATGATTATGAAAATCAAGCAGGTTTTTTAAAAGAATTTACAAATAAGGAAATGGATCTTATTACGCCTATAAACCATAAGGTTTTACTTTCAAATAATAATATAGAAACTAAGTATGGAGGCAATGAAGGTCATATATATAATGATAGTTTAAAAGAAGCCATAGCAAATTATAAACGGTCATACTTTCAAATAGTTAAAGATAAAGTATTTTTATTATCTGTAAAAGAAGTAAATGAATTGTTAAATAATACAGATATCGGAATATATGCAGATTTATCAGAGGATATTAAATCAAAGTTTAGAGGAAATTTAAAAGAAGAATTTATGGCTTATTGGTTAAGGACCCCTACATTTAACAGTAAACGAGGGGTTAGATGTGTTCGTTTAGATGAAATAGCAATTAATAATTGTGATTTTAGTCTAAACGGAATAAGGCCTGCTCTTTATATAAAAAATGAAGCTTTATATCAGGGTGAGGGAACTAAGGATAATCCCTACGGGATAGAAGGTTTAAATGATAAAAAAAATTATAAAAGTTTTGTTGAAAGAATATTTTTATTAAATATATTAGCAGCTATATATCTATATATATTTAAAAGGGTTAATGTATTAGATATAAAATTAGACAAATTCAAAAGTGGAATAGTTTTTATTTTGTCTATTATAACTTTTTCATTATTTATGTATAATAATAATTTTATGCTAAGTATAAATTTTATTGTTTTATTACTTATATTCAGTAAAGTATATGGATGTGATTGGATAAAGGTTATTATATCTTTATTATTTGTAAGCGTAATTCTTTTATTAGGTAATCTTTATTCTATAAAAATATTAGATTTATTGTATAATGTTAGTCCTAATGGTTATGATAGAACAGGCTTTTTATCAAAAGTTACCAAAAACATACTACTATTGCAGTTTTCCTATATATTTACAGAGTTAATAGATAATACCGTAAAAAAGATTAAAAAAAGATTAGATAAACAAAGCAATAAGGGAAGATTGATGAGTTTATTTTATATAATAGGAATAACTTTACCCTTGATATTAAGTAGATATATCTATAATTTAGTTATTAAAAGTACCGGTACATATATTAATGAGAGATTCTATTATGTAGGAATGTTTTTAATAATTATGATGGTCAGTTTACTTAGTTTTTCTTTTATATTAATGTTTGTTCATTTTCTATATAAAGATAAGCAAATATATAATTTAAGTAAAATAGCAAAGAAAGATGATATGACTGGTGCACTTAATAGAAGGGAAGGCTTAAGAGTACTTAAAGAAATGATTAAAGAAGCTAAAATAAAAAATAAGGATTTAACAGTTTGTTTTGTAGATATCGATAATCTAAAATATGTTAATGATAATTTAGGTCATAAAGAGGGCGATAGTTTAATATCTAATGTGTCTGATATTATTATTAATAAGTTAAGAAAATCTGATGTTTTATGTAGATTAGGTGGAGATGAATTTTTATTGATAATGGATAATTGTAACACTTTAAAGGCAAAGAAGGTTTTAAATAGAATTAATTTAGAAATAGATAAATTTAACGATTTTGAAGGAAAAAATTATAAAACAGGATTAAGTTATGGATTTGCAGAACTAAAGGAAAGTATTAATATAGATGAGCTTATAGAATTAGCAGATAAAGAAATGTATAAAAATAAAAAATTAAATAAGGCTATATACACTAAAAACCGTAATTGATAATTACGGTTTTTAGTTTGCCACTTTTGTTATGTGGTAACTACTCTTTTGCCTTCTTTTAGCCTCTTTTTTTAATTTAGACATATATTTAGCTAGGGAATCTTCTGACTTAAACTTTTTAATGTTTCCATATAATCCTACTATTGATATAGAGGTTAAATTAAATATTTTTTCACATCCAAATCTATCCTTAGATTTTAAATATCTATTATTTTTATCCTGTTCATTAAAAAAATCTAAAATTTTTTCATCAAATTCATTTATGATATTTTTACTTAGTTTCTTACAATCCTCATAGGGGCTATCAATTAAACAAACAAAATCATCCCCTCCAACATGACCTACAAAGCTATTAAATGGACATATAGACTTTACATTTTCTTTAATGATTTTAGCTGTCAGTTTTATTATTTTATCGCCATTTTCAAAACCATATATGTCATTATAGATTTTAAAATTATCAAGATCAAGATAAAAAAGACAAGCTGATTCGCTATAAGTAACTGCATCTTTTAAAACTCTATTAATAATCACATTACCAGGTAAAGAGGTGAGAGGATTAAGTTCTCTAGCATAATTTTTTTCAACAGCGGTTGTATATTGAAGAAGTTTCTTTATAGAAACTAGACCAAAATACTTTGCCCCCTTAGTAATTATTATATTATCATAGGTTTTTTTATGGGGTCTTGTTAGGGCATTTTTAGCTACTTTTTTTATTGGAGTATAATAATCAACAATTAATGGTGACTTATCCATTAATAAAGATATAGGACGCTTTGAATATACTGCATATCCAAACTGTTTTGCCATTGCAGAAAAAAGATTATGTTTCATTATTAATCCCACAGGATATTCATTTTCTATTATACATATGCCCTCAGTAAGGTTATTGTCAAAATATTTTTTTATATCTTTACAATGGGTATTAGAAGGGAAGGTTTTATTAGCTTCTACTACATTGCCTATGTAGTGATAATCTTCATTATAGTTTAGTATATTACTTGCTAGTCTATTACAACTTCTAATAATTGCTTTTTTATTTTCTGATATTTCTAAAAAAGTACCAGCAGGTCTTTGTAAGAAATACCCTTGCCCTGCATATACTCCTAATCTTATAATTGTTTGAAGTTCTTCTTTAGTTTCTATACCTTCAGCAATAAGTAAAGTATCAGTACTTATGGATAAATCTACGAAGGCTTTTATTAAAGCTTGTTTAAAAATATCTTTATCAATATCTCTAATTAAATCCATATCAAGTTTTATATAGTGAGGTTTGGTTTCACTAATAGTTTTTAATCCAGAATAACCTGCTCCTGCATCGTCTAGAGCTATTTTATATCCTTGATTAATATAGTTATCTAATATTTTAGTAAAGCTTTTATAATCTTTGATAGCTGTTCTTTCAGTAATTTCAAATATTATAGACTCAGGGGATATATTATTTTTTTTAAGAAATTCTTTAGTAAATCCCTTTTTGAAATTACTATCTTTTATTATATTAGGATCTACATTTATAAAAAGTAGTTTGTTTTTATTTATAGATTTTGCTTTTTCTATTGCTTTTTTTCTAAAAAGTAGTTCTAAATCCCAAAGTTTATTTAATTTATTAGCAATTTTAAGTAATTCTAAGGGGGATTTAAGCTTAGAATTCTTTGGACCTCTACTTAAAGATTCATATCCAATAACTTTACCATTAGTTAAATTAACAATTGGTTGAAAAAGTGTTGTGATATTTTCATTTTCTAATATATTATAAAATTCTTTTTCATATCCCATAGATTCACCTCCTAAGTGAAAAGGATATATCCTTATTAACAATTTATATAAAGTAAATTATATCCAAATTGATTTTAGGTTAATTCTTAGTTAAATATGTTAAAATAAAAAGCACTAAAAACAAAAAACATAATTAAACATATATATAGAAAATAAAAGAAATTATAGAAGAAGGATACTCGTTAATTTAGCATTATTTTTTCATTTTATGATATAATTTCAATATAAAAAATTAAGGGGGATAAATATGTTAAGTATAGAAGAAATGAAGTCTTTTTTATTGCATGATGAAGGATTAATAAGAAGGTATGCAGCGAAATATTTAGTTAGGACTCAAACTAAGGATGAGAATATTATGCCTTTATTTATAAAAGCCTATAGAAAAGAAAAGGATGTAATGTTTAGAGGCTATATAGCCATGCAGATGGAAAATTTATCTATGAATAGTGAAACTGTTAATAGGATATATAGATTAGCAAAAAATGTAGCTAAGGATAGGCATCATTTTGAAAGGGCACTTGCCTATGCCGATGTAAATATAATTAAATCTTCAACTAAAAAAATAAGACTTTCAATTAAAGAATATAAAGATATACTTAAATATAGAATGGAAATCTCTCAAAAGGATACTACTACTTTATTAGAAGAATTTAATAACTTAAAGGAAATAGCTAAAAATAACTATGAGGAATTTGACTTTGAAAAGGTTAAGATATTATCTAAAGAATTAAGTAATCGTAGTGATTTACCTATGGAAAAAATCCATAAATGGTTTGAAAAATATTCATGGAAAAACCCTGATTTTGATGAAGTATTTATGTGTCTTATAGCAGGGGATTTAAAGCTTGTTGAATATGTAGATTTATTACTTAAATCCTTAAGAATAGATTGGGATTATATAAATGAAGAAGGTATGTATGCCCTTGTAAAGATGCAATCACCATTAGTTGTTGAAAAAATAGATAAGATGTTTTTAAAAGAGAATAAAGGATTTCAATGCTATGCATCAACTGTATTAGGGGATACTAAAACACCTAAGTCAGAAGATATATTAGTTAGTTTGTTAAAAAAAGCAAATACTAAATTCCTTAATACACAGTTAATATTTGCACTTTGTGATTTAGGAAGTGAAAAGGCAATTAAACTTGGAGAAAAGTTACTTCCAAATGGATATGATGATTCCTTTGATTCCCTAGAAGAAAATTTATATATAGTAAGTGTTATAAACGATATAGACCATCCTAATTTAAATGATTGGAAAGCTATAGCTTATGAAAATGAAAAAAGAATTAGAAGTATTAGAGAAGAGATATAAATATTTAATAAGGAGCTTAAGCTCCTTATTAATCCTTTAATTTCTTTTCTATTTTTTTTATGGTAACTTCTAATTCATTTTGTTTTTTTATAAAATTTTTCAAAAATAAAACTAGCGTTACTATGCCAAATATAAGTAATACTAATACGGTTGTATTAATTGGTTGAAAAACAGAAAACATATTTGTAAATGCACTCAAAGAAATCCCCCCTAAAGCTTCAATGTAATTATATAGCATATATTACAAAATATAAACCCATTTGTAATAAATAGTATAAGATAAATATGTAATATACTTTTAACATCCATAAAAAGGATTTATAATAGTACATATGGTAGAATATATATAGTAATTATTTATAAAGAAAGAAGGTTTTTTTATGTCAGATAATATTCATCGATTAAATTTAGACGGAAAAGAAATTATACTTATTGGAACTGCCCATGTTTCAAAACATTCTGAAGTAGAAGTAAAGGAAGTTATAGAGGCTGAAAGACCGGATTCTGTTTGCGTTGAATTAGATAAAGGAAGATACAATTCAGTTGTTCAAGGGAGCAAGTGGAAAGATATGGATATAATAAAAATAATAAAGGAAAAAAAGGCTCCTTTATTACTAGTTAATTTGGTTATGTCATCCTTTCAAAAGAGAATAGCCAAACAATTTGGTATAAATCCAGGTGCTGAGATGGTACAGGGTATAAATTCTAGTAAAGAGGTAGATGCTAAGTTAGTACTTGCAGATAGAAACATACAAACAACCTTTTCAAGAATATGGAGGAATGTAGGTTTTATAGGTAAGGGTAAGCTTTTATTGCAACTTATTTTTTCTATATTTAATAATGAAGAGATATCAGAAGAGGAATTAGAGGAACTTAAATCTAAGGATATGCTAACATCTGCATTAAATGAATTATCCGATTCATTTCCAGAATTAAAAACAACCCTTATAGATGAGAGAGATAAATACTTATCCCATAAGATAAAAAATGCTCCAGGAGAAAAGGTTGTAGCAGTCTTAGGAGCAGGACATGTACCAGGAATACTTAAAGAGATACACAATAAACAGGATATGAAAAGTCTAAATTATATACCACCGAAATCTAAAATAACTAAAATGTTAAAATGGGCAATACCATTAATTATTTTATTTGTTATTGCTTCAACCTTTTATGTTAACAGATCATCTGGAATGGATCAGACTTTAAGTTGGGTATTATGGAATGGAGCATTATCATCAGTTGGAGCTATATTAGCCCTAGGACATCCTTTTACAATAGCTACAGCCTTTTTAGTAGCTCCCTTAAGTTCATTAAACCCAGCAGTTGCCGCAGGGTGGTTTGCAGGGTTAGTTGAAACTTTTATGAGAAAACCCAATGTAGCTGATTTTGAAAGCCTTTCTGATGATGTATTTTCTGTAAAGGGCTTTTGGAGAAATAAGGTAACAAGAATACTTTTAGTTGTTGTATTAACTAATATAGGAAGTAGTATAGGTACAGCAATAGGTGGAGCTGATGTGATAAGATTATTTGTAAAAACATTTTGGGGGTAGAATTTATTAAAAACTTTGTTATAATTTAATATAGTAAATTAAAAGAGTGGATTTTATCCATTCTTTTTTTATAAATGGAGGGATAAATATGAGTGATTATATATTTGGACATAAAAATCCTGATACTGATTCTATTACTTCGGCTATAGCATTATCAAAGCTTAAAAACAAATTAGGTCATGATACAGTTGCCTGTAGATTAGGAGATATAAACAAAGAGACTAAGTATGTATTAAATCATTTTAAAGTAGATAAACCAATATTTATTGAAAATGTAAAAACTCAAATCAAGGATTTAAACTATGATGAGGTAATGAGTATAGACCCAAAGCATAGTATCCTTTATGCCTATAAACTTATGGAGGAGAAAAAGATAAGAACTTTACCTATAGTTAAGGATAATAAACTTATTGGTATTGTGACAATGAAGGATATAGCAATGGGGCTAATAAATGGGAATTATTACAAGCTAAAAACAGGACTTACCGATATGGCTAGTGATTTAAAGGGAAAGGTTCTAGTCAAAAGTGAAGATGAAATAGAGGGAAGGATCTATGTAATATCTTACTTTTATAAAACAATTAAAAAGGATAAATTCCTAGATGAAAATAGCATAATTATAGTTGGAGATAGATACGATATTATTAAACATGCAATTGATTCTAAGGTTAAGTTAATTATTATAACAGGAGATAATGATTTACCTGAGAAATATTTAAAAAAGGCAGCGAAAAATAATGTGAATATTATATCTGTAAATATGGATACCTATACAACAAGTAAATTGATAAATCAATGTAATTATATATCATCTATCATGAAGGATAATAATATAGTTAAGTTTTATGAAGGTGAGTATTTAGACGATATAAGGGAAAAAATTATTACTAATAAACATTCTTATTACCCTGTAGTGACTAAGGATAATAAATATCTAGGATTTATGAGTAGAAGACATATGCTAAAGCCTAATAAAAAGAAGGTTTATTTAGTTGACCATAACGAATATACACAAAGTGCTTTGGGATTAGAAGAAGCTGAGATTTTAGAGATAATAGACCATCATAAATTAGGAGATATAAAAACAGATACACCAATAAATTTTAGAAATAATCCAGTAGGAAGCACATGTACAATACTTTATAATATGTATAGAGAATTAAATATAGATATTGATTATAGGATTGCAGGTTTATTAATATCTGGAATTATTTCAGATACTTTACTTCTTAAGTCTCCTACAACAACTTTTTATGATAAAAATGCAGTAAATGAACTAAATAAAATTTTAAATCTTGATATTGAAAAGTATGCAATGGATATGTTTAAAGCGGGTACTTCCTTAGAAGGACAAAGTATAGATGAAATATTTTATAAAGATTTTAAAGAATTTAATATTAATGGAAATAAAATAGGTATAGGTCAAGTTTTTACCCTCGACATAGAAGATGTATTTAATAGAAAAGAAAAATTTATTGAATTTATTAAAAAAATTCAACAGGATAAAGATTATGAAGTAACTTTACTATTAATTACAGATATAATGAAAGAAGGGTCCTATTTAATATATAAATGCGTCAAGGAAGGTATAATGGAAACTGCTTTTAACAAAGAAGCTATGCAGGGTATGTTTGTTGAAGGGGTTGTATCTAGAAAGAAACAGGTAATACCTAAAATATCAGATGCTTTAAAAATACTTAAATAAACTTTTAAACTGTGTTGAAAGCTTAATAAAAAAATCCAAGGTATTAGCCTTTGGATTTTTTTATTTATAAATATTTTTAATTTTATATAAGCCATCTTATTAAGATTTTACCTCCAACTATGGAGCCAAGAAACATGAATAATCCAAAAATCCAACCTGATAAAGAAAGGGAAGCTATACTACTGAAAAAAGCTCCTATATTACAACCTAAGGCAAGTCTTGCACCATATCCCATTAATAAACCCCCGATTGATGCTAGAATAACCTGTTTTATTGATTTTACTTTTCTAAATTTAAAATGAGATGCAAGTAAGGTTGAAAATAAAGCCCCAAATATTAAGCCTAAGTTTCTAAGAGAATATGGATCATTTAATAACCCAAGGTTTAAAGTTTTTTTAGCAGATTCTTTTGAGAAATATTCCCAGCTTGATACATCTCCTCCTAGGGATTCAAAAATCCAGGCACCTGAATATGCAAATCCAGAAGTAATTCCCCAGGGTTCTTTAGTTACAATTAAAGTAATTATTTGGAATAAAGATAGTAAAATAGCACCTGTAATATAAGACCATGAGTTTTTAAACCAAAAGTTATATTTTTTATTATCATTTAAATTCATAAAAATCTACCTCACATATCTTTAGTATTTACCGGTATTTTTATCTCCCCATTTACTTATAAAAATATAAAGAAGGGCAATAATTGATAGCTGTAGAGCTAGAGCACCCAACCATCCGAAAAAATCAGGTAGAAAAATTGTTTTATTACAAGACATTAAAGTATTTTTCCACCAGCCAAAGTCATGGGCTCCTAAAGTTGAACCTATTATAAAAAATATAAGTACTATTAATTGTAATTGAAAACCTTCTCCTACTCTCATAAGGGTACCTGAAGAACAACCTCCAGCTAAAACCATACCAATGCCAAATAAAAAACCTCCTATTACAGTTGCTAAACTTATAGGTGTAATATAATTAAGTCCGATAAGGGGTTCATTATTAATTACTAACCAATATTTTATAATTGTAAAGCCGATAGTTGTAATAGCCAAGGCAATAAGAACTGCCTTTGTTAAGTCTACTCCACCTATTAAATAAGGATCTCTAAGGGCTGCAACAAAACAAAATCTAGACTTTTGTAAAATAAATCCAACAAAAAGGCCGGAGAACCAGAAGAAACTTAAAAGTGGAGAAATAGTAAATAAATATACTGCGAAAAGAATTGCTAATATAATAACAACGATAGCATAAAACACTTGATTTTTTTTACTTTTCATTTTAAACACCTCTATATTTGCAGGAATAAAAGGGAAAATTATTAAAAGATGTAATAAAGTATCCTTTTATTCTAGTTATTATAAAACGGATGCGTTTGAAATATTAAAAAAAGATATATCAAATGTAGAAATCTTTAAATTTTAATACTAATAAAAGTCTTTACTAAGGTTTAGTAATATATATTTCCCATATGCCGTTTATTACCTCTTCTGAGGTAATTTTATGTTCTTTAAAGTTACTTAGCATAGATTCTAAAACACAACTATGATCAGTAACCACTTGAACAGTTTCTTTAGATTTAACTTTTTTTAAAGCTTTTTTAGTTTTTAGAATTGGAATAGGGCACATATCCCCAAGACAATCAATTTTTTTCATCGTTAATCACCTTAAGTTTTAATTTATTGTTAAATCAATTATAACATAAAGGGGAAGTTTAAAAAAAGATTTAAAAAAGAGTTATCCTAGTACAAATTTTACCTTGTCTTTAATATATACCCAAAGTGTGACAAAATAATATAAAAGTTACAGTTTTTAAATATTGTATGTTATAATATAATATTATTAAAGAAAGTTATTGAGTAAATACATTTTGATAAATAAGAGGATAATATATAAGGGAGGTACTATTTTGAATATTGAAAGCTTTGAATATTTTCACAAAGTGGCTATGGCTAAGAGTATCTCAAAGGTTGCAGTTAATAATCATATTTCACAGCCCGCTCTTAGTCAACAGATTCAAAAACTTGAAGAAAACCTAGGATATAAACTATTAATAAGAAGTAATAAAGGTGTAGAGTTAACACAAAAGGGTTTAATAGTTTTAAAATATGCAGATAATCTTGTAAGAACCTATGAAGCTATGATGGAACAATTAGAAGAAGATACAAAGAATGGTGAAACTATTAAAATTGAAGCATGTTGGCCAATAGCTACCTATGCATTTCCATGTGTATTATGTAAAGTAAAGAAAAGATTTCCTCATCACAACTATGAATTGATATCTAATTCATATCAAGTAATAGAAGAGAATATTTTAAATAATATCACCGATATAGGAGTTATTTATGGAAAACCAAATGATGAATCTTTAACTCATTATAAAATAGGTACGGACAACCTTGTTTTAGTAGCATCTAATGATTATGATATAGATAATGAAGTAGACTTTGAAGACTTGTTAAAACATCCAATTGTTTTATTAAATGATAATCTTAATATTGAAAAAGTTTTAATAGAAAGAATTAAAAAATTAGGTTATAGTTCTGATGAATTAAATATTCTTTATAAGAGTGATTCAACAGAATCAGTGAAATCCTCTATTTTTAAAGGATATGGAATTGCCTTTCTTCCATACATCTCAATTAAGAAAGAATTATATGAAAAGCGGTTAAAGCTTATAAATATATCAGATTTTTCTATTAAGTATAATATGTATTTGATAAATGAAAAAAATACAGAAATAAGCAAGTCTGTAAGTGAATTTATAGAGTATTGTAAAGAAGTAGGAAAAGAAAGTTTATGCTAAAATATTCTTAATTACAAATAAAAGCGAAAAGCCCACTGCTTTAGCTGTGGGATGGATAGCGTATAAATAAAAATGATTCTTAAATGTGTATGTTTATAGTATAAACATACACATTTAATGTTATAATAATTATATGGAAAATAAATATAGAAAAACAAAAACAACTGTATCATTTATTAATTATCATTTTGTATTTTGCCCAAGATATAGAAGAAAAATATTTTTAATCCCTAACATGGAAGAACGATTTAAACATTTAGTTAAACATATATGTAAGGAGATGAATATTGAAATTATTGCTATAGAATGTGATAAAGACCATACCCATATATTTTTAAATTGTCTTCCCACTTTAAGTCCTTCTAAAATAATGCATAAAATAAAAGGCACAACAAGTAGAATTTTAAGGGAAGAATTTAAAGAATTAAATAAAATGCCTAGCCTATGGACTAGAAGTTATTTTATATCAACCGCTTTAAATGTATCAAGTAAAACAATAAAAGAATATGTAGAAAGTCAAAAAAAGAGATATTAGAAAGTGGGATGAATACTTTGTTAAATTTCATTTTGACTCTTAAGTTAGATACAGAAAAATATCAAGAAGATATATTAGTCAAAAGACTTGAAATAAGTAGAAATATTTATAATGGATGCTTAGGTGAGTTATATAAAAGATATAATCATATGAAAGACTCTAAGAAATATCAAAAGATAGTAAAGCTTTCTAAGGGAAAAGAAAGAAATAAAAAATTTAGAGAATTGAATAAAAAATATGGCTTAACAGAGTATTCACTTCATGAATATGTTAAAGGAATGCAAAAGCATTTTAAGAAAAATATAGATAGTTTTACAGCTCAAAAGATAGCGACAAGGAGTTTCATTGCCTTTAAAAAATTAATGTTTCATCAAGCTAATAAAGTTTATTTTAAAAAATATGGTGAAATGAATAGTGTTGAAGGAAAATCAAACAAAACTGGAATTAGATTTAAGGATAATAAATTAATTTGGAATAAGTTAAAAATACCTGTAATAATAAAGAAAAATGATGAATATGCACATATGGCTTTAGAAAATAAAATTAAATATTGTAGAATAGTTAGAAAATTTATTCGTGGCAAATATAAGTTTTATATTCAACTTATATTAGATGGGATACCGCCTATTAAAATAAATAAAAAAACTGGTGAAATTAAAAATAGTATAAGTAGGGGCGATGTAGGTATTGACATAGGCACTCAAACTATTGCTATATCAAGCCAGTATGATGTTAAGCTATTAGAGCTAGCGCCTGAAGTTAAAATAATAGAAAAAGAAAGACGAAAATTATTAAGAAAGCTAGACAGGCAAAGAAGAAGTAATAATCCTAACAATTATAATAAAGATGGGACGATAAGAAAAGGAGTTAAATTAAGGTGGAATAACTCTAATAGATATATAAAGACTAAAAATAGATTAAAAGAAGTACAAAGAAAGCAGGCTGTAATAAGAAAACAATCCCATGAAAAACTGGCTAATTATATACTTAGTTTAGGAAATAGGTTTTTAGTTGAAAATATGAATTATAAAGGACTACAAGCAAAAGCGAAAAAAACAACTATCAATGAAAAAACTATGAAATACAATAAAAAGAAAAGGTTTGGTAAATCACTAGCAAATAAAGCACCAGCGATGTTTTTAACTATACTAGATAATAAATTAAAATGGCATGATAAAAATCTTTTAGAAATAGATACTTATAAAGTTAAAGCATCACAGTATAATCATATTGAAAATAAATATATAAAAAAGAAAATAAGCGATAGATGGAATGACTTTGGAGAACTTAAAATACAGCGGGACCTATATAGTGCATTTATAATTCAAAATGTAATTGGTAAAAATTTAAATAAGATAGATAGAGAAAAAATGATAAATACATTTGATAATTTTAAAAAGCTCCATGATAAAGAAATAGAAAGAGTTAAAAATAGTAAAAGTAAACTGATAGCTAGTATGGGAATATAATTTTAAGTATAAAAGGTTTTGACACGAGCCTAAAATATCGTTAAAGTAATTCAATAGAATATGCTTTGATAGTGAAAGTTTTAGGGAAATTAATTAGTATTTATATGTTGTAGATATAAGAAATGCAAGCCTTATATTGAGAGTATAAAAGAAGTTAATGCACCTAAGAACCCCTTGCCTTTAGGCATGGGAGTGTCAGTGGGACAATCTAATATTTAAAAAACTAAGAACTTCAAATGTATATCTGTGAAAAGTTATCATCATACTATATTTCCAGATTTCATAATTTGAAGTTCTTTTTATATTTAAATTTTAAGGGCTTACATTAATTAAGTAAACATGATATTATAATCTATGTTAAAATGTCATAGAAATAGTTTAAAAAATATGGAGATGTTTAAATGGATAGATATCTAATTACTGGTGGAGCAGGATTTATAGGTTCAAACTTTATAAAATATTTATTTGAAAATAATAAGGATATAAAAGTTATAAATGTGGATAAATTGACTTATGCTGGGAACTTAAAAAATCTTCAATGTATAAAGAATAATGATAACTATACCTTCATTCAAGAAGACATATGTAATAGGAATAGTTTAGAAGAGATTTTTAAGTTTTATAAGCCAAATTATATTATAAATTTTGCTGCAGAATCCCATGTGGATAGAAGTATTGAAAGTAGTGAAAAGTTTATAAAAACGAATGTATTAGGTACGCAGGTACTGTTAGAATGTTCATTAAAAAGTAAAATAAAAAAATTCATACAGATTTCAACAGATGAGGTATATGGCTCTTTAGAGTCAGGATTTTCTACAGAAGAATCTCTTTTAAGACCTAAAAATCCCTATGCTGCTAGTAAAGCTTCAGCGGATTTATTAGTGCAATCCTTTTATAATACCTATGGATTACCTATTATAATAACCCGTTCTAGTAATAACTATGGACCACATCAGCATAATGAAAAACTAATACCAAAGATTATTACTAACTGTTTAGATAGGAGAAAAGTACCTATTTATGGACGAGGGACAAATGTTAGGGATTGGATTTATGTACTAGATAATTGCGATGCTATAAAAAAAGTATTAAATAAAGGCTCTATCGGTGAAATTTATAATATAAGTAGTAACATAGAAAAAAGAAATATTGACCTAGTTAAGATAATTATAAAAAAAATAAAGGAAGTATTACAAAATAAAGGTATTAATACAGAGGGCATTAATGAAGATTTAATTAAGTATGTAACAGATAGAAAAGGACATGATAAAAGATATGGTATTAATGCTACTAAGTTAAAAGAGACACTTAATTGGAATATAACTACTCAGTTAGAAAGTGGATTAGAAAAAACAATTAATTGGTATATAGATAATAATTTATATTAGAAATAGGCTTTAGGAGGTAAAGTTTATGAAGGGTATTATTTTAGCAGGTGGTAAAGGAACAAGATTATTTCCCTTAACTAAAAGTATAAATAAGCATCTTTTACCTGTGGGAAGGGAGCCTATGATATATAATCCTATAAAGCAGTTAATATCAGCAGATATAAAGGATATTTTGATAATAACAAGTAGAGAAGATATGGGGGATATAGTTAATCTTTTAGGAAGTGGTAAAGATTTTAGTTGTAACTTTACCTATAAAGTACAAGAAAAACCAAAGGGTATAGCAGATGCACTTTTATTAGCAGAAGACTTCGCATCGGGTGAATTAATAACTGTAATATTAGGAGATAATATATTAACTAAAAGTATTAAACCCTTTGTAGAAAAATTTAAAAAACAAAATGAAGGCGCTAAAGTTTTATTAAAAGAAGTTAAAAGTCCCCATCATTTTGGTATAGCTAGCTTTAATAATAAAAAATTAAGTAATATTAAAGAAAAACCGACACAACCCCAAAGTAATTATGCTGTTACTGGGATATATATGTATGATTGTAATGTTTTTGACATCATAAGGGATACTCCCATTGGGCCTAAAGGGGAGTATGAAATAACCTGTATTAATAATTTTTATATTGATAAAGATAAATTAACTTATGATATTTTAGATTGTGATTGGACAGATGCAGGAACTATAAAATCTTATAGATTAGCAAATAACATGTTATATAGAATAAATAATAAAATTATCGATGGTGATTATGATGAAAATTCCATTTAATAAAATCTATTTGACTGGAAATGAAATAAATTTAATAGAAAAAGCTTTTAGTATGGAAAGTGTTAGTGGAGATGGATTCTTTACATCTAAAGTTACTTCCTTGATTGAAGAAAAATTTTCTATACCAAAGGCTTTTATGATGACTTCTGCTACCCATGCATTAGATATGGCTATGATGCTTATTGATTTAGGACCTAAAGATGAAGTAATAATGCCTTCATTTACTTTTCCATCCACAGCAAATTCAGTAATACTACAGGGAGCTAAGCCAGTATTTGCTGAGATATTACCAACTACCCTAAATATTGACCCAGGTGACATAGAAAGAAAGATAACTAAAAACACTAAGGCCATAGTTCCAGTTCATTATGGTGGCATTGGGTGTGAGATGGATAGGATTATAGATATTTCTAAAAGATATAATATTTACATAATTGAAGATGCAGCCCAAGGTGTTAATGCTAAATATAAAGATAAATTTTTAGGAGCCTGGGGGCATTTAGCTTGTTATAGTTTCCATGGAACTAAAAATTATATAAGCGGTGAAGGTGGCGCCCTTTTAATTAATTCTAAAGATAAAGAATTAATTGAAAGGGCTGAGATTATAAGACAAAAGGGAACAAATAGAAGTAAGTTTTTAAAAGGGAAAGTAGATAAATATTCTTGGGTGGATAAGGGTTCAAGCTATACACCTTCAGATATTTTAATGGCAGTATTATATGGACAACTAAAGCATTTAGATATCATAAAGAAAAAAAGAGAAAATATAGTTAAACATTATATTAAAGGTTTACATAAATATTTAGAATCTGGAGTTTTAAATGGGATGACATCATTAGAAGATAATAGAGATTCTAACTATCATCTTTTTTATATTCTTTTAGATAATGAAACTATAAGAAATGAAGTAATATATAAGTTAAAAAAATGTGGTATTTATGCCCGAACTCATTTTGAGCCATTACACAGTTCCTTAAAGGGACAAACTTTAGGATATAATCTAGGGGATTTTAAAGTAACAGAAAAAGTGGGAAAAACACTTCTAAGACTTCCTTTATATACAGATATGACCATAGAAGAAGTAAATTATGTTATATATCATTTAGATAAAATATTAAAGGAGCTTTAAATATGTGGAGTAGTGGGTCTATAGTAATTCCAGTTTATAATAGTATAGATTCTTTAGAAGAACTATATAAAGGGTTATCTAAGGTTTTAAAGGATATTTTTATTGAGTATGAGATTATTTTAGTAGATGATTGTAGTAGCGATAATAGTTTTTTAAAGATGAAAGAGATGTATAATAAATATGAAAACCTTAAGATTATAAGTCTTAAGGATAACTTTGGTCAACAGAATGCAATAAAATGTGGATTTGAGTTTGCAACTAAGGAATTTATAATTACTATGGATGATGATTTGCAACATCAACCTAAAGATATAATAAAAATTATGAAAAAGATAAATGAAGGCTATGATGTAGTCTATGGTATAGCACAAAAAAAGGAGCATAATCTTATTAGAAATATTGGTTCAAAGATGACTAATTTTCTTTTTAATGTTATTTGTCATAAACCTAAGGATATAAGGGTAAGTAGCTTCCGATGTATTAAAAAGAACATACTAGAAGAAGTTAAAAAGGATAGAACAACCTTTGTATATATAACTGCTATAACACTTAAAATAACTACAAATATTGGAAATGTATATGTTGATCATAGAAAAAGAAAATATGGTAGGTCTAATTATAATTATCTAAAATTAATGGGGTTATTTTTAAAATTATATGTTTATTATTCAGATTCTAAATTTATTAATAAATTTTTAAAAAATAAGCCTCAATTCGAAATATCTGAAATTTATATTTAAGGAGGTTAGAAAATGAAGCTTTTAATATTAGGTGGTGGAAGTAGCCAGATTAACGCTATAAAACGTGGGAATGAAAAAGGAATTACTACAATTGTTTCAGATTATTATAAAGATCCCCCTGGGAAAAAAATCAGTGATTTTGGGGAGTTAGTTAGTACATTTGATGTGGAAGGTAATATAAAAGTAGCTAAAAAACATGATATTGATGGTATTATGACTTTAGGTACCGACCAACCAATTTATACAACAGCTAAAGTTGCTAATAAGCTAGAACTACCTTCATTTTTGAATGTAGATACTGCAAAGGCAGTAACAAATAAAAAAGTTATGAAAAAAATTTTTAAAGAAAATAAAATACCAACGGTTAACTACGCTCTTATTAATAAAAATTTCAAAGAAGAAGAATTAAAAAATCTTAAGTTTCCAGTTGTTATGAAACCTATTGACAGTCAAGGACAAAGAGGAATTTATAAGTTAAATTCCATAGATGATATAAAGGAAAAGATTAAAGATACATTAAGTTATTCTAGAGAGGACATAGCTTTAGTTGAAGAATATTATGAAAGTGAAGAGATTACTGTTAGTGGTTGGGTACATGGGGGAAAAACTCACATAATATTAGTTACAGATAGAGTAACCTTTAGTAAGAATAAGCACATTGGTATATGTTTAGCCCACGATTTTCCTTCTAAGCATTTAGATGATTATCATAAAGACATAGAAAAGATAACAAAAAAAATAGTTAAAGCCTTTAAAATAAAAGAGGGGCCTATTTATTTTCAAATGTTGATTGGAAAGAAGGGTATTAAGGTTAATGAAGTCGCTTGTAGAATCGGTGGAGCTTATGAAGATGAGTTAATTCCTTTATTAACAGGAATAGATATATTAGATATGGTAATAGATTATTCCTTAGGAAAAGAGATAGATTATACTGAGCTTGAAAGATATGATTTATTAAAAAATAATAAAAAAGCATCTGTTCAGTTGTTTTTTTCAAGACCAGGAAAAATTAAATCTTTAAGTAATTTAAAAGAAATTAAGAGTTTACCAGGCGTAATAGAGGCTAAATTTAATTTTAAAGTTGGAGATGAATTAAAGAAAATTGTAAATGCCACTGCTAGAGCAGGATATATGATTATTTTAGGGAAAAATAAAAAATCCCTTGCAAGAAATATAAATAGAGCCTTTGAAAATTTGAAAATGTATGATTATAATGATAATAATCTTGTAATACAGTATAAAATATATTAAATAGGAGGATGTCACTATGAAAAAACTAAGGATTAAAAGCATTTATGTACTATTAACAATTTTTGTATTTTCTCTTTTATTAAATGGATGTACATCGAATAATGATACATCAAAAAACAAAGAAATAAAAATTGCAGAACAATATGGTCTAGCCTATGCACCCCTTCAAATAATGAAGGATAAAAAAATCTTAGAAAAGAACTTACCAGAGGGAGAAGTAATATGGAAACAAATGGGCAATACTGCTGCAATAAGAGAGGGTATGATAGCTAATCAAGTTGATGTTGGTTTTATGGCTATTCCACCATTTTTGATTGGTTGGGATAAAGGAATGGATTGGAAAATTGCCAGTGGAGTATCTTCAATGCCTATTGGATTAGTAACCTATAAAAGTGAAATAAAAACAATAAAGGATCTTACATCTAAAGATAGAATTGCTTTACCTCAACCTGGAAGTATCCAACATATAATGTTATCAATGGCAAGTGAAAAAACTTTTAATGATTCCCGTAAATTTGATAACCAATTAGTTACTATGGCACATCCCGATGGTATGAATGCTTTATTAGCTAAGAAGGATATAACAGCACACTTTACCTCGCCACCTTATATTTTTAAAGAATTAGAACATGAGGGTTTTCACAAGGTTTTATCTGGTAAAGAGGCTATGGGAAAGGATTTTACTTTTATAATAGGTGTAACAACAAAGGCATTTCATGATAAAAATTCTGAAGGATATAAAGCATTTGTAGAGTCATTAAAAGAGGCAATTAGTTTTATAAACAAACATCCTGATAAAGCAGCAGATATTTTAGCTAAGGAATATGATTTACCTAAAAAAGAGGTATTAAAATATATAACAGCTGATGGAACAGTTTATAGTCAAGAAGTAAATGGATTAGAGGATTTCGCTGATTTTATGAAAAGAAATGATTATATAACAAAGTCCTTTAAAAATAAAAAAGAAGTATTATGGGAAGACGTTACAGATGACAAATAAATTTATGGATAATAAATTTATTTTAAGATTTTTTTGGATAGTAATACTAGGTATTATATGGCAAGTAATTGCTTTAAGTGAAGTATTTAATCTAACTTCTTTTCCTAGGATAGAAACCCTTTTAGCTTCTTTAATAAAAGATATTTTAAATGGTGATATAATTATTCAAACCCTTTATTCATTACGTCTTATACTTAAGGGGTTAATGTTTGGATTAATAATTTCTATAATATTATCTGGAGTTTCAATGATATCAAAGGTGTTTGAAGGTTTTGTTGACACTATAATAGCCATTGCCCATCCTTTACCTGGGATTTCGTTACTACCATTAGTCATTCTTTGGATGGGCATAGGAGAGAGAGCTATTATTTTTATAATTGTACACTCTGTTGTATGGCCTTTGACACTTAATTTACTTGCAGGATTTAGGGCAATTCCAAACATATATAAACAAATAGGAAAAAATTATGGATTAAATTCTTTAAAAATTATTCAATATATATTAGTTCCTGCTTCATTACCATATTTTATTACAGGCTTAAAAATTGGATGGGCAAGGGCTTGGAGAGCAGTTATAAGTGCAGAAATGGTTTTTGGAGCAGCCGGAAATGCAGGAGGATTAGGATGGTTTATCTTTAAGAAAAGAGTATTTATGGATACGTCTGGATTATTTGGAGGATTAATAGTTATTATTCTTATTGGTATAATGATAGAGGATTTATTCTTTGAAAAATTTGAAAAAATGACTATTAAAAAATGGGGTATGTCTATATGAGGTCATTACTTGAGATAAAGGAAGTGTCTAAATCCTTTAAAAAGGATAAAAGGAAAGTAAAAGTATTAAATGATGTAAGTTTTTCTGTAAAAAAAAGAGAATTTTTATCAATAGTAGGCCCTTCTGGATGTGGTAAATCAACCCTTTTAAGTTTAATTGCAGGCTTTGATGAATACGATGAAGGAAACATTTATTTTAAGGGTGAAAAAATAATAGCTCCAAGTCCTGAGCGTGTTATGGTATTTCAAGATTTTAATCAACTTTTTCCTTGGAAAACAGTCCTTCAAAATGTTTTATTTCCATTGACTGTTAACAAAAAAGAAATGAATATAAATAAAAGAAAAGATTTAGCTAGGAAGTATTTAAAGATGGTTAAGTTAGAAGGATATGAGGATTATTATCCCCATGAAATATCTGGAGGGATGAAACAGAGAACTGCCATTGCTAGGGCTTTGATAATGAAACCTGAGATTTTATTAATGGATGAGCCCTTTGGTAGTTTAGATGCCCAGACACGTATGCAATTACAAAGTACGTTAATTGAATTATTAGAAGAAATAGAAACTACTATTGTTTTTGTTACCCATGATATAGAAGAAGCAGTTGTACTATCTGATAGAATAATAGCTTTGTCAAATTCATCTAATAGTATTAAAGATGTAATAGATAATAACTTAGATAGACCAAGGGATAGATTAAGTAATAGATTTATTGAAAAAGTAAAGGAAGTATATGATAAAGTAAAAGAGTAAACTTTAAGTTTACTCTTTTACTTTATATATTTTTATATACCAATCTCTAGTATTAATATATCTTGTAATTCTAATACCATATAAATTATCTTTAAATTTATAAATAACCCTACATTTGTTATTTAAGAAATTTTTCATATCTTCATAATAATAATATAGATTACCATATACTCCATTCCATATAGGGCGGGAATTATATATAAAATCCATTTCATCTGAATAGACTATATATTTAATATCATGGCTATATATATAATCAGAAAAGCTCATATTATTTTCATCTAAAAGGAAAAGATTTCTATAATCATATAACTTTCCATTTTCAAAATAGTATTCACTATTAAGATTAGCTAAAACAGTGTCATCTTTTTTTATAACCTTTCCTATCTCATTTAAATAGTCACTATAGCTAGTATTTAAATATGGTAATACATTGCTAGTTGTTGTAAAAATGAGTATAATAGCTATTGAAACTATTGACAAAGAGTACCACCTTTTAAGATCTTTTAGTATATAGATTGTTAATAGAAAAAAAAGAGGAAATAAAAATATTATACTTGTTGCATTAAATCTACCTATCATAACAATCCCTATATTTATACTTAAAATAACTAAAACAATAGAAATTAAAGCCTCTTTTTCAGATGAATTTTTAGTAAAAATAATTTTAATCAAGGTTGTAAGAAAAATTGTAGAAAATAAATAAAACTGAAATTTAATGTTAGGTGTATAGTATGTACCACTAACACTGTAATAAAGCTTTAAATAAAAATCTTTTAATTGATCAATTTTAGATGTTATTGGATTTAAAACTCCAAATTGACTCCCAAAATTTGCATAATTACTTAAAAAGTTTGGATCAAATTTAAAGCTAAGATAGACAAAGAATACTAGAAATAAAGAAACTATACTAATAAGAATTGTAATATTTTTAACTTTTAATTTTTTCAAAATGAAAATGTGATATGAATATAAAAATCCAAACACAAGGGATATAATAAAGCTATTAGGGTGGATACCGATACTTAATCCAACTAAAATACCTAGCATTATATCTTTATAATATTGATTTTTAATATTTTTATAAAATATATATAGACCTAATATAAGAGAAAAAAGTAATACTACTTCTTGCCTTGCAAAGTGGGATGCATATATAAACTGAACATCTATAGCCAGTAATAATGTTGAAAAAAAAGCTAGTTTTTTTGACTTAAATAAAATCATAGATAGTTTATAAAAAAAGAATAAAGCTAATGTAGAAAAACTTAAAGATAATAATCTAAAGGTGAAAATATTATATCCAAATATTTTTAAAAATACTATTTGCATTAAATGGAATAAGGATTTAATTGCGTGGGGATTTCTTTCATATAAGTCAAAAAAAGTTTCTGTTACAGAAAAGTCTTTTTTTTCTAATATATTTCTAGATAAGCCACTTAACCATGGTTCATCGGAATGAACGAATGGAAAGTTAGTTAAAAAGAATAAGTTTATTAGAAAATATAAAATTAATAGACTTATAAGAATGGTTTTATTTGATTTAAATACTTTAGTTTTAGACATTTTCTCACCTCAAAAGAATCTATTTGTAAATTGTTAAATCCTTTACTAATTATAACATCTTTGTTGGAGTATATTATTAAAATGGTTGTATTTGATAATTTAATACTATATTTAAAATATTTATGACTGATAAGTTTAGATTTAAAGTATAATTGTAATTGTATATAATACAAATTTAACAATCTTTTTTAGTATTTATATAAGCATAATCAAGAATGGAGGGTTAATTGTGAAAAAATTATTTAAAATATCTTCTCTTATAGTAATAATGGCAATGATGTTTATAAATGTTGGATGTAATTCATTTAGTGGAGAAGAAGGAACTGAAATTATCGATGCAAAAGAAGCACTAGATTTATTTAATCAAGAAAATGTTGTGGTGGTTGATGCTCAAGGGGCCCAAGGTTATGAATCAAAGCATGTTAAAAACTCTGTTAATATTACTAGGGCAGACATAGTAATTAATGAACCTGTAGCAAATATGCTTGCGCCAAAAGAACAAATCGAAGAGGTTATGAGTAAAAGAGGTATCTCTAATGATGATACAGTAGTAATTTATGATAATAATAATAATATGGATTCAGCAAGATTATGGTGGACTTTAAAGGTATATGGCCATGAAAACATTAAAGTTGTAAGCGGTGGATTAAACGCACTTCGTGATGCTAATGTTGAATTTACAGAAGAAATGCCAAATGTATCACCTACAAAATATGTAGCTAAAGATAAAGATACAACTATGATTGCAACTAAAGAAGAGGTAAAATCTCAGGTTAATGACCCTAAGAAAAATGTGATGTTAATAGATACTCGTACTCAAAAGGAATATGATGCTGGGACTATTCCAGGTTCTGTATTAATGAATTATATTGATAACAATGAGTTTAATGGTACTTTTAAATCAGTTTCTGATATTCAGGTAAGGTATTTAGATGAAGGTCTAATCCCAGAGGATACTGCTATTATGTATTGTAAAACTTCAATAAGAGGTACTCAAACTTATCTAGCTTTATATAATGCAGGTTATAGAAACCTTAAGTTATATGATGGAGCATGGGTTGAATGGTCTAAGGATTCATCTTTACCAGTTCAAATGCCAGAAAAAACTAAAATAGAAATAAACGAACAGGATATTTCTTAATAACTTATTTAATTTTTAAAGCACTGGATTCTTTTTAAAGAATTCAGTGTTTTTATTTTGGTTATAAGTAAAAGTTTTCGTTATTGTTTTTTCTTATATAGCATTGCTTATTCCGAGAATAGAACTGAGTAATCCTATGTTATAATTTAAATATGTTAAATAAATAACACAAAGAGAGAGAGGAGATTTATAATGCTAAAGAATTTAAAAGGAGTATTTTTAATTTTATTATTAGTAGCAATGGTAAGTTTTGTAGGATGTTCTAATAGTGAGGAACCAGCAACAAGTGAAGAACCAAATAAAACTGAGGAATCAGCTGATAATAGTGAAGTATTTATTCAAGCTGTAAGTGATTATTATACAAATATGGGTGATGACATCTATAAAATTCCTCAAGATAAGTTTGTAGAGAAGGTTAAGGCTGGAGAAGATATGTTTGTATTAGACATAAGACAACCAGATGTATACCAAGAAGGACACATAAAGGGTGCTGTTAACGCACCATGGGGTACAGCAATAAGCGAAAACCTTGACAAATTACCAAAAGATAAGCCAGTAATGGTATATTGTTATACTGGACAAACAGCAGGACAAACAGTTGCATTATTAAACATGGCAGGATTTGACGCTAAATCTGTTAACTTAGGTTGGAATTTAGGAATTTCAAAGGTTGAAGGTGTAGAAGCTGTAACTGAAACAACTGCTAATGAATTTGGACAACCAACTGGTGTTGAAATTAAACCAGAAATTCAAACAGCATTAGACGATTACTTCAGTGGTCTTAAAGATGTAAAAGGAACTACTTATGCTAACTATAAAATAAGTGAAGATAATGCTAAGAAGAAGTTAGATGAAGAAGATAGTAGTGTAATGTTCTTATCAATAAGAAATGCAAAGCATTTTAAAGAAGGACACATCAAAAGCGCTAAAAACATTCCATTTGGAAATAATATGCATAGAGAATTTAATTCATTACCAAAGGATAAAAAGATCATAGTATATTGTTATACTGGACAAACAGCAGGTCAAACTGTAGGAACTTTAAGATTATTAGGTTATGACGCTGTATCATTAAATGGTGGAACAGGTATGTCAATAAATGAGCCATATGGATGGACAAATAAAGGATATGAATTAGTAAAATAAGTAATTTGAATTTTTCATAGTAAGACAGGTATCCCCTTTGGATACCTGTCTTTAGGAGTTTGAAGTAACTAGAAATATTAAATCCAAAGAAAAGTATGTTTGCTATTGAGCTTTCATATTTTCTTTGGATATAATTTGACACGTTAATAATTTGAAGTATAAAAGAAAGGGAGGTAAAAATGAAAAAGACTGAGAATATTTTAGGATTTATAGGTATTTTATTATTAATAATTTTAGGAAGTACTTTTTTAAAGACAAACATGTTACTTTTTAGACTTTTAGTTGGAGCAGGATTAGGTTATACATTAATGAGAGCTTATACAGGGTTTGCAGGTAGCGTTAATCGTGCTTATAATGGAGGATCAACGAAGCTTGTGAGAACTTTAATGTTTATGTTCTCTATTACTGCTTTATTAGTAACTGGATTTTTATTCAAAGCAGATCCTGCAAGTTATAACCTTTGGGTAAACCCTATTAATCTTGGGTTAATACTAGGAGGATTGTTATTTGGATTTGGAATGACTTTTTCAGTATGTTGTGCTTCAGGTGTGCTTACTGATTTAGTAACTGGATTACCTAGAGCTTTTATTACATTATTGTTTTTTAGTTTCGGTGTATTTCTTGGATTCCCTATACAAAGGACTGCAGGAAGGGTTAGAAATTCATGGGTTTCTACACCGGTTGGTGAGAAGTTGTATGGAGGTATTTATCTACCTGATCTTTTTAAATGGGATGGATTTGAAGGTTATTTAGGAGCACTTATATTAACAGTTTTACTTTGTGGTATTGTAAGTTTCATTGCATATAGATATGAAAGACGTCGTAAGTTAAATGGAAGTTTTGTAGGTATCCCTACAGAGACAGAGCAGCATAAACATGATGATTTTGATAATAAAGATCATAAATTCTTTAGTAGTGAAAATTACAAACGTTTATTTGTAAAGCCTTGGACATTGAAACAAGGAGCAGTAGCTATTAGTTTTATATTTGTTTTATTAATGGGAGTAACTAAAGCAGGTTGGGGAGCTTCTACACCCTATGGTATCTGGTTTGGTAAATTTCTAATGGTATTTGGAGTTTCAGTTGATTCAATTGTTTCCTTTACTAAAATGTCACCGGGTGTTTTTGAATTACCATTCTTTGACCATCCAATAACAGTGCAAAATGTTGGTATTGTATTTGGAACAATTATTTATCTATTAACTGCAGGTAAATTAAAAGAAACATTCGTATCAGAGCTTAAGATAACTAAAAAAGAAGCACTATTATTTGCATTAGGTGGTATTACTATGGGACTAGGAACTCGTCTTGCTAATGGTTGTAATGTAGGTGCGTTATATACACCTGTTGCTAACTTTTCACTTTCAGGTTGGGTATTTTTAGTATTCATGGTCTTAGGCGGTATTGTTGCTAATGTACTTTCTAAGAAATTAAGTTCAAGCAAATCTGATTCTACAAGCTCTTCAACTGCTTCATAGGAATAGATTTTAGTTAGGTAAAGCTTATATTGAAAGAGTTAAATTTGTATTTAAAGACTAAGTAAGTATATTATATCAAGATTTAATTTTAATATATAGTGTTTATATCGTTGTATAGTTTAGAAACGATCCATTTAATAATATTTAAAGGAGGACAAATTATAATGAGTAAAAGAATTTTAGTTGTAGGAGGAGTAGCTGGAGGAGCTTCAGCTGCAGCGAGAGCGAGAAGAATAGATGAATCAGCAGAGGTAATTATGTTTGAAAGAGGACCAAATGTTTCTTTTTCTAACTGTGCATTACCATTTCACTTAAGTGGAATAGTAGAAAAAAGTGATGATTTAGTTTTAATGTGTCCTGAAAAATTTAAAAAACAATATAATATTGAAGCTAGAGTTAATAGTGAAGTTACTAAGATAAACAGAGAAGAGAAAAGAATAGTTGTTAAGAATTTAGAAACTAATGAAGAATATGAAGAGTCTTATGACAAATTAGTATTATCACCTGGAGCTAATGCAATACTTCCTAGAAGTATCGATGGAATAGATGGAGATAATGTATTTACTGTAAGAAATGTTGTAGATATTAAGAAGCTTAATGACTATATTAAAACCAATAATATAGAAGATATTGCCGTTGTTGGTGGTGGATTTATAGGTGTAGAAGTAGCAGAAAATTTACATTTAGCAGGTAAAAAAGTAAGCTTAATTGAAGCACAAAATCAAATCATGAATCCATTTGATTATGACATGGCACAAATTCTTCATAAAGAAATGATGGATAAAGGTATCAATCTAGTATTAAGTGATGGAGTACAAAAGATTAATAAAGATTCAGTTGAGTTACAATCTGGTAAGAAAGTAGATGCAAAAGTTGTAGTTATGGCAATTGGAGTTAGTCCTGAAACAAGTTTAGCAAAGGATGCTGATCTTGAAATAGGAGAAACTGGCGGAATTAAGGTAGATCATAATTATGTAACTAGTGATAAAGATATATACGCTGTAGGAGATGCTATAGAGGTATATAACCGTTTAACTCATGAAAAATCAAGACTTGCCCTGGCAGGTCCAGCTCAAAGACAGGCTAGAGCAGCATCAGATCATATGTATAATATTCCCCATAGAAATAATGGTGTAATAGGATCATCTGTTGTTCAGGTATTTGATTTAGGAGCAGCATCTACAGGATTAAATGAGAAGGCTGCAAAAAAAGCAGGTATATCCTATGATTTTGTATATGTAATTCCTGGAGATAAAGTAGGTTTAATGCCTGAAAGTAACCCAATGCACTTTAAATTAATATATGAATATCCAACAGGAAAGATACTTGGTGCTCAAGCAATAGGAAAAGGTAATGTTGATAAAAGAGTAGACGTTATTGCAACAATGATATTAATGGGTGGTACTTTAGAAGATCTAAAAGAATTAGAATTATGTTATGCACCTTTATTTGGAACTGCTAAGGATGTAGTAAATCATGCGGCATTAGTATCATTAAATATATTAAACGGTGACTTTAGACAAGTGCCTGTAACTAAGGTTAGAGAATTAGTAGAAGATAATGCATTTATAATAGATGTAAGAGAAAAAGATGAATACGAACTAGGACATCTTAAAAATGCAGTAAATATCCCATTAAGTGAAATTAGAGATAGATTAGATGAAATTCCAAAGGATAAGCCTGTATATTTACATTGTCGTTCATCCCAAAGAAGTTATAATGCAGTAAGAGCATTACAGAATATGGGATATGAAAATGTATATAATATTTCTGGTTCATATTTAGGAATTTGCTGCTATGAGTATTTCGAAGATCAAGTAACAGGAAGAGAAAAAATAGTTACAGAATATAATTTTAACTAAAGCTAGATAATATTAAATTTATTTTTTATAATTAAAGTTTAAACCCTCATATTATAGATATTAACAAGGCCATCGAGCTTATTCGGAGGCCTTGTTATTTTTTTTATTAAATTTCATTAATAGAAAATAAAACGAAAAATATTTAAAAAATTCTAAATATTATGTATAATTGTAATATAGTCTAAATTTTACCATAAATGAGTATAATAAGTTTTTCTGTAAATAATATTATTAAGATGAGAACAATCAAATGGGGTGTATGAATGGAAAAGGTAATTAAAGAGATTATCGATATTGATAAAAAGGCATTAAAAATAAAAAAAGATACAGAAAAAATTATTAAAGAAAATGAAAAGAATTTAAAGAAAAAACTAAAGAAAATTGAATCAGAAGAGATTAAAAAAGCAGAGAATATAGGCAATACTAAGTATGAGGAAATTATCAATGAAGCACAATCAAAAGTAGATAATATAAATGAATTAGGAAATAAAAAAATAAATGATATAGAAAATATTTTTAATACTAAAAAGCAATTTATAGAAAAAGAGGCTTTTAAAGAAATATTTAACTTAGATTAGGGAGTGGAAATAATGGGAAACGCTTCTAGATTTGCTGCTATAAATGCAAAGGTTAGGGCTTTAAAGGGAAGAATGCTTACAGAGGATGATTTTGTTAATCTTTTAAAAGAAAAAAAAGTAAAAGGAATAGCTAGATATTTAAAGGAAAATACCTCTTATAAAAAAGTATTAAAGAATGTAGATATTAATGATATACATAGGGGACATTTAGAATATTTATTAAAAAAATATATTGTTTTGCAGTATGAAAAATTAATCCATTATTTCACTGATGAGTATAGAAAACTTTTCAGAGTACTTTTTATTAGGTATGAGGTTGAGGATTTAAAGCTTTTTATAAGAGCTATATTAAGAAATGAAGGTATAGATTATATAAAGGATTTAGTAGTTTATTCAGGACTATATAGTACAGTTGATTATGACTTAATATTTAAATCAAAAGGTTTAGAAGAGTTTATAGAAAATCTAAAAGGAACAATTTATTATGAGGCCTTAAAACCATATATAAATGAAAGTGAAAAAAAGATTTCATTTTATATGGAAATGAGTTTAGATAGGATATATTTTAGAATGCTTTATGAACAGGCCAATAAATTGAGTAAACATGATAGAAAAATTTTAATGGATTCCCTTAGTAAAAATATAGACTTACTTAATTTAGAGTGGATATATAGAGGTCTTAAATATTATGATATAGCCCCAGAAGAGTTAATAAATTATACTCTTATGGGAGGGTCAAATTTAAATTATAGAGAAATTAAAAATTTATGTTATTCAGAGAATGAGAAAGAACTTATAACATTAATGCTTGATTCAAGATATGGTTTTTTATTTGATAATGAAAAAACCATGGATCTTTTCATGGAACGTAGGATAGAGAGATATCTTTATTTCAATTTCAAGGAATACTTTAGAAAGGGAAGTTTAGATATTATCCAGTCAATAGCTTTTATGCATCTTTTAGAATTTGAAATGAGGGATATTATTTCAATAACAGAAGGTATAAGATATGGTTTAAATGAAAAAAATATGAAAAGCTATCTTATTAGACGGATTAAAGGAAGTGATTAAAGATGGCCATAGAAAAAATGACAATGATGAATGTTGTAGGGTTAATGGATTATGTTGACGATGTATCCCGTGAAATACTCCTTTGTGAAAATGTTGATATAGTCAATGCACTAAATCAGATTAAAGATAGTCATTTTACATTAAGTGTCGCTGAAGAAAATGTAGAAGAGCTAGTTGATATGAATACTATAAAACCCTTTGAAGATAATGATGATTATAAAGAAGTAAATGAAAAAATAAATAAATTAAAGGAAATGTATAATAATGAATTAAAAATTGATAGAAAGTATGTATTAGAAAGTTATGATTTTAATGAGACTTTAAAGGATATAAATGATACATATGAAATTCTAAAAAAACCCTATGAAAAAATAGTTAAACTAAGGGAAGAATTAAAAAAAATAGATAATTATTATAATAATTTCATTCATATGAAAAGTATTGATGTAAAGATAGAAGAACTTACTCAATTAAATTATTTTACATTTTCTGTTGGAACACTTACTAAGGAAGATAGATTTAAGCTTAAAAGAAACTATGAAAATATATCAGCAATTGTATTACATACAGGAACTAGTGATATAGGGGAAGTTTATTTAGTAATGTCTCCAAAGGAATTAGAAATAGAAACTGAAAGGATATTAAGGAGTTTAAATTTTAATAAAATAGAATTTCCCACTGATTTTACAGGAACACCTCTAGAGATATCAAAAAAGTTAGAGGAAAGAAAAAAAGAAATTAATAGCTGTTTATTAAAATTAAATAATGAATTTAACAAAATCAAAAAAGAAAATATTGATATATTAAAAAGATCTTTAACTAGATTTAAAGCCCAAGAAAAAATTAGAGAAATAAAAAATGAAATGGTATCATCTAAGAATTTTTTCTATCTTTCAGGATGGGTACCAGTAAAGGAAAAGGAAAAAATAAAAAAGGCTATTGAAAAATTCAAAGGTTCAATAATAATATTTAAAAATACCCATGATAATAAAAAGAATTTTAAACCACCTACAAAACTTATGAATAATTGGATATTTAAACCCTTTGAG
The DNA here is from genome assembly GCA_009711765.1 of Bacillota bacterium. Taxonomy (GTDB): domain Bacteria; phylum Bacillota; class Clostridia; order Tissierellales; family MES13; genus MES13. The sequence goes on from VEND01000051.1 coordinate 34,657, forward strand.
TCCCTTGTTAAGATGTATGGAATACCAGCACATAATGAGCTTGATCCAACGGTTTTTTTAAGTTTAACTTATATGATTTTATTTGGAGCTATGTTTGGGGATGTAGGTCAAGGACTTATACTTTTTTTAATTGGAATGTTTCTAAAGAGAAAAAGTACTTTTAAAAGTATAGGTTCTGTTATGACAAGACTTTCAGCTAGTTCAATCATATTTGGATTTTTATATGGAAGTATCTTTGGATTTGAACATGTTTTAGATCCTTTATTAGTAAAGCCCTTTGAAAATATTAATTTAATACTTATAAGTGCTATAGTTATTGGGATATTTTTAATACTTATGAGCTTTTTATATAGTATTATAAATGCAATTAAACAGAGAGATTTAAAGGAAGGAGTATTTGGAAGAAATGGGTTAGCAGGGCTTTTATTTTACGGTTTAATACTTAATTTAATAGCTAGTAGTTTCACTGGGTATTTTATAATTCAAAGAAATATTAGTATTATAATGGTTTTATTTTTAATTGTAATAATGGTTACTAAAGAACCATTAACTAATTTATTACTTAATAAAAGGCCATTATATCATGAGGATGTATCTAGCTATTATATAGAAAGTGGATTTGATATATTAGAAACTATTTTAAGTTTATTAAGTAATACTGTTTCCTTTATTAGGGTTGGAGCATTTGCATTAACCCATGTGGGACTTTTCGTAGCATTTGAAACTATTGCAGGACTTGTAGAAAGTAATATTTTAAGTGTATTAGTTCTTATTATGGGAAATATAATAATAATTTTTTTAGAAGGGTTAATAGTTTCTATTCAAGGGCTTAGATTAGAATATTATGAACTCTTCAGTAAATATTTTAAAGGTGAAGGTAATGAATTTAAACCAATAAAATTTTAAAAACTAGGAGGTATATATATGTATTTAATAATGACTATGACAATTATAGTAGTACTTTTAACTATTTCATCAGGATTGTTTTTAATGTATAAAGAATATAAAACAGAGAAGTGTAAATTAAAGAAAATATTAAAATTTAATTTATTTATTTTCATACCATTATTAATATCGTCAGTAATAGTATTAATGCCTAAAATGATTTATGCTGTTACTTACTCATATGAGACTCAAGGAACTTCAGGTCTTGGCTTTATAGCAGCAGCCTTATCTACAGGTCTTGCAACAATAGGTGCAGGGTATGCTGTTGGAGCAGTAGGCTCTTCAGCCCTTGGAGCTGTTTCAGAGGATCCTAAAATATTAGGTAAGACATTGATATTTGTGGGTTTAGCAGAGGGTATAGCTATTTATGGATTAATAGTATCCATATTGATACTAGGGAGATTATAGGTGATTTTATGAAGTCTTTTTTAATAAGCGATAATAGAGATACTTTACTGGGAATGAGATTAGCAGGAATAAAGGGAGTTATAGTTCATGAAAAAAGAGATATTTTAAATGAAATAAATAAAGCTTTAAATGATAGTGATATAGGAATAATTATAATAACAGAAAAGATACTTAATAAAGCTGAAGAGGAGATAATGGATTTAAAACTTAAAAAATCTAATCAAATTATAGTAACAATCCCTGATAGACATGGATTTAAATATGATAGTGGTTTTATAACTAAATATATAAGTGAGTCAGTTGGAATTAAAATATGAGGTGAATACTATGATAACAGTAGAAGAAAAATTAAATACTTTTTCTAAACTGGTGTATGAAAGGGTAAAAAAAGAATCTGAAACATCACTTAATAGTATACATGAAAAAAATAACAAAATACTTAAAGAGCATAGAGAAAAAATCAAGAAAAAGGCAGAAAAAATCATAGAAAAAAAGATAAGGGATGGAGAAATTAAAAAAAGGGAAATGATATCTAATGCTAATACTAGTATAAAAAAACAAATATTAAATAAAAAAAAGGAAATGCTTAAAGATATTTTACAAGGAGTAAAGAATTTAGCTTTTGAATTTACTGAAAAAAAGGAATATGAAAATTATTTTAAAAAAACCTTTAAAGAAGTAGTTAAAGATTTTAAAAAAGGAGAAAAAATAGATTTATATTTAACTAATAAGGATTTAGTAAAATTTGATAAATTTCTAAACACTTATAATGAAATAAAAATAGATTTAAAAAGTGCAGATGAATCTATTATAGGAGGAGTAATAGCTATTAAAGGTGATAGTTTTAAAATAGATGCATCTTTAAAAACTCTAGTAGAAGATAATAAGGATATTTTAGGGAGATATCTTTATAAAGAACTAGACAAAGTTGGTGATTATATTGAGTAAAGGTGTAATAACTATGGTTAATGGTCCTGTATTAAGGGGAAAAGATATGGCTGAATTTAAAATGAGAGAAATGGTTACTGTAGGTAGAAAAAAACTTATAGGAGAGGTCATTTCTATAGATGGAGATATAGGAACTATACAGGTTTATGAAGAGACTGAGGGGTTAAAAATAGGAGAAATAATAGAATCTACTAATAAACCCTTATCTTTAAAATTAGGGCCAGGCATGCTTGGAAATATGTTTGATGGTATAGAAAGACCCTTAAAGAAAATAGATGAGCTATCAAAGGATTTTATACCTGAAGGTATAGGACTTATATCGATAGATCCAAAGAAACTTTGGGATGTAGATATAGTAGTTAAAAAGGGTGATTTTTTAAATGAAGGAGATTTATTTGGAGAGATTAAGGAAACTTCTTTAATTGTACATAAATTAATGGTTCCTCCAAAGATAAAGGGAACAGTTATAGATATTAAAGAAAATGGAAGTTATAACATAGAAGAAACCTTAGTTGTTTTAGAAGATGATAATGGTAATAAAAAAGAATTAAAAATGTATCAAGAATGGCCAGTAAGGAAACAAAGACCTATAAAAGAGAGAATTCCTATAGATAAGTTATTAATAACAGGTCAAAGAATACTAGATATTTTCTTCCCAATAGCTAAAGGTGGAACAGCAGCAATACCAGGGGGATTTGGTACAGGAAAAACAATGACTCAACATCAATTAGCTAAATGGTCAGATGCTGATATTATTGTTTATATAGGTTGTGGGGAACGGGGAAATGAGATGACAGAGGTTTTAGAAGATTTTCCTGAACTAATAGATCCAAAAACAAATAAACCCATAATGGAGAGGACAATTCTTATTGCAAATACATCAAATATGCCAGTGGCTGCTAGAGAAGCAAGTATTTATACGGGAATAACCATGGCTGAATATTTTAGGGATATGGGTTATCATGTTGCAATAATGGCTGATTCTACTTCAAGATGGGCAGAGGCTTTAAGGGAAATATCAGGAAGACTAGAGGAAATGCCAGCTGAAGAAGGGTATCCTGCCTATTTACCATCTAGATTAGCTGAGTTTTATGAAAGAGCAGGATATGTTAAAACTTTAAACGATAAAGAGGGTTCTGTAACTATAATAGGGGCTGTTTCACCGGCAGGTGGAGATTTTTCAGAACCTGTTACTGAAAATACAAAGAGGTTTGTAAATGTATTTTTAGCCCTAGATAGAGAATTAGCCCATGCAAGGCATTATCCTGCTATAAATTGGCTTACTAGTTATAGTGGATATTCAAAGATATTAAAGAATTGGTATGAGGAAAATGTTTCTGATGAAGTTGTTAATCTAAGAAATAAAATGCTTAGACTTTTACAAAATGAAAATAAGTTGCAAGAAATTGTATTATTAGTTGGCGAAGATGTACTTCCTGATAATCAAAGACTTGTACTTGAAATATCAAAGGTTTTAAAAACAGGTTATCTTCAACAAAATGCTTTTCATAAATTAGATACTTTTGTTTCCCTTGATAAACAATTTAAAATGCTTACTTTGATTGATTATCTATATGAAAGAAGCAAAGGTGCTATAGAAAAAGGAATACCAATATCTCAAGTTAAGGACGATAAATTATTTTATGATGTAGTTAATATGAAATATAACATTCCTAATGATAATTTAGAGGGAATAGATAAATTAAAGGAAAGAATTGATAAATACTATGATGAACTAGAAGGAAAGTATTCAAGTTAGGAAGTGATTATATGAAAAAAGAATATTTATTACTTGATAAAGTGGAAGGCCCTTTAATAGTATTATCTGGAATAGAGAATGTGGGTTATGGAGAAGTTTTAAATATAAAGGTTGATAATGGAGAAACAAAAAAAGGTAAAGTAATAAAGATTGAAGGAGATAAGGTAGTTGTACAGGTATTTGAAAGTACTTCTGGTATATCAGTTAAAAATACAGCAGTAACCTTTACTGGAAAGCCCTTTGAACTTGAATTATCAAAGGACATATTAGGTAGGACTTTCAATGGAATAGGAGAGCCTATAGATGGTGGAGGAAAAGTTTATAGTAGTGATGTATATAATATAAACGGTAGACCTATAAATCCTGTAGCAAGGAGATATCCAAGGAATTTTATTCAAACAGGTATATCTTCCATAGATGGACTTACTACTTTAATAAGAGGACAAAAGCTACCAATATTTTCAGGAAATGGATTAACCCATAATGAATTAGCAGCCCAAATAGTAAAGCAAGCAAAAATAAGTGAAGATATAGATGAAGAATTTGGAATTGTCTTTGCTGCTATAGGTGTTAAACATGATGATGCAGATTATTTTAGGAAAAGTTTTGAAAAGGCAGATGCAATTGATAGGGTTGTTATGTATATAAACTATGCAGATGATCCGATAGCAGAAAGAATAACAATTCCAAGGTGTGCATTAACTGCTGCTGAATACTTAGCCTTTAAAGAAAATATGCATATACTTGTTGTTATGACTGATATTACAAATTATAGTGAAGCCTTAAGAGAAATTTCATCGGCTAGGGAAGAAGTACCTAGTAGAAAAGGGTATCCAGGATATTTATATTCTGATTTAGCATCTTTATATGAAAGGGCAGGTATGTTAAAAAGAAAGAAAGGGTCAATAACTTTGCTTCCAATTTTAACAATGCCAAATGACGATATAACCCATCCAGTTCCAGACTTAACAGGATATATAACAGAGGGTCAGGTTGTTTTAGGTAGGGAATTATTTCAAAAGAATATTTATCCCCCAGTGAATATTTTACCTTCATTATCAAGACTTATGAAGGATGGTATAGGTGAGGGATTTACTAGAAAAGACCACCCAGATGTTTCTAATCAGTTATTTTCCTCTTATTCAAAGGTACAGGAAATAAGAGCTTTATCACAGATAATTGGTGAGGATGATCTATCAAAGAATGATAAATTATATATGGAATTTGGAAGGGAATTTGAATCTAGGTTCATTACCCAGGGAATAAATGAAAATAGGAGTATAGAAAAAACTCTAGATTTAGCATGGGAAATATTATCTATTTTACCTAAAGAAGATTTAGATAGAATAGATCCAAAGCTTATTGATAAGCATTTAAGAAAGGAAGATTAATATGGCTAAAGTTGCACCTACTAAGGCCAATTTAATTAAGGCTAAGAATTCGAAGGAGTTTTCAGAAAAAGGCTTTGAACTTTTAGATAAAAAGCGTACAGTTTTAATAAGAGAAATGATGTCTTTAATGGATAAGGCAAAAAAAGTACAAAGAGAGATAAGTCAAACCTTTAAAGAGGCTTATAAAGCTTTACAGTATGTAAATATAACAATGGGCATTAATAATGTTGAAGAATTAGCTTTATCCATTGCAAAGGAAGAAGAGTATGAAATACTACTTAAAAGTGTAATGGGGGTTGAAATTCCTAAAGTTAAATATAGTAAAGGTAAATTAGATACTGAGTATGGTTTTTTTAGAACTAATCCTGTACTTGATATAGCAACAACTAAATTTCAAGAGGTTAAATATCTTACTTATGAGTTAGCTGAGGTTGAAAATTCAGTATATAAACTTGCCATGGAAATTAAAAAGACTCAAAAGAGAGCAAATGCATTAGAAAAAATACAAATACCAAAGTATGAAAGACAAATTAAATTCATTGAAGAAACCCTTGAAGAAAAGGAAAGGGAGGATTTTTTTAGATTAAAAAAAATAAAGAGTAAGAAGAAATAATATTAAATAGTAGATTGATTCTACTCTTTAATATTCTGTTAATTTAAGTTAAAAGAATTTTATTATATAATGTTTATAAAGATTTATTAAAAAAGGGGAGAAATAAAATTATGAATATACAAAAGAAAAATATATTATGTAAAAAGGGTAGTGCAGATTTTAATGAGGATATGGCAACAATAACACCCCATGGCGCATGGATTATGGACGGTGCTACAGGACTTAATGGTAAAAATTTAGTAAGCGATAAAACAGATGCCTTTTGGTATGTTAATTGGTGGAATGAATATTTAAAAAAACATATATCAACCGATAAAACTCCTGCAGAAATAATTAAAAGAGGTATTATTGAAATTAAAAAGACCTATAAAGAAATTACTAAAGATTTTAATGTTACTTCCCTAGATTTACCATCTAGTGGAATCATACTACTTAAATGGAAAGATGATATTATAGAATATTGTTCTTTAGGAGACTGTACTTTATATATAAAGGATGGTTTTAATAGTTCAATAATAACTGACGATGCAATACCAAAATTAGATAATATTGTATATGAAAAAATGGATTATTTAATAAATGAAAAGAATATACCCAATACCGAGGCAAAAGAAGAAGTTATGGATATCATTAAGAAAAATCGGTTACTTAAAAATACATCTAAAGGTTATTGGATATTAGGATTTGATGAAAATGCTACAAAAAATGCTTTAAAGGGCAGGATTAAAGTAAAGGATGATGTAGAAATTATGATGGTTTCTGATGGTTTTTCTGCATTGTATGATAAGTATAATTACATAGATATCCATAGGCTTTTTTCTAGGGTAAAAAACAATGAAATTAATGAACTATATAATACCTTAAGAGATATAGAAAATGAGGATTTAAATATGATAAAATATCCTCGATTTAAAATTTCAGATGATGCATCTTGTATATATTTAAATTTATCTTCTTAGTTTCATCATAAGTGATGCTAATATAGAAGTTATTACAATAATCAATACCCCATAGGCCATGGAAAGTCCTATTTCAAACTCATATAATGCATTTACCATGGCTATGGATATGGGTTTATTTGCTACACCATAAAGTAAAGCTGAAGTGGTATATTCGCCTACACATCTTATAAACCCTAACACGGCACCAGCTATAATCCCTGGAGATATTATAGGTATAATTATCTTTTTAAAGGTGTTTTTCCAAGATGCTCCTAGAGTCTTAGAGGCATCTATTAATGTGTTGTTTAAATTATTTAATGAAACACCAGTGGTTTTTACCATTAAAGGTATTATTCCTACAAAATAAGCCAATGGTAATAATATATATGTACCTACTAAAATATTGTTACCAACAAATATATTAGGTTTGTTAAATCCGTTTATCATATTTATAGCTATGGTACTTGCAGGCATAGCCCAAGGTAATATAACTAATAATTCAAGTATTCCTTTAGCCTTAAATTTAGTTTTATTTATAATATAAGCACAGGGGACCCCTAATACTAGACTAAAGAATGTGGCCCAAAGAGACATACTTATACTATTTTTAAATGGAGCAAATACCCGGGATTTAGTAAATATTTTCATATAATTATCAAATCCAAATTCCTTAGGATATATATTAATCATCCATGTACCTGGTTTTACAAAGGAAAGTAAAAATATAGTTAATATAGGTAAAATTATAGTCAAGATTACAAAACCTGCTAGAGCCATATATATTTTTCTTTTTTTAGGATCTTTAATTTTAACTGGTCTTATGGCTTTTCCTTTTACAGACATTTCTATTTTAGTAGACCTTTCATAGTGCCTTAGTAGTGTTAAAAATACTAAACCTGTAAAAAGTAAAATCATAACTTGAACTGAGGCAATTTCCATATAATTATTTGTTTTTGCTAAGAGTATCTGAGTACTAAGAACTTTATAATTATGACCTAATAAATTTGGTGCAGAAAAAGAACCTATACCTGACATAAAGGTAAGTATACTAGATGTAGCAAGGGCTGGTGTTATTGTAGGTAATATCACACTAGTAAATATTTTTAATTTAGAAGCACCTAAGTTTTTTGCAGCCTCTATTGTGGAATAATCTATATACCCTATTGAAACTGATACATTTAAATAAAAATATACATATTGGGTATATGCATGGATAAATAATATTCCATAAAATCCTTTAAAGCTATAGGGATGTTTATCTAGATTAAATAGTAGTTCAATTGTACTAGTAATAAGTCCGCTTTCTCCATATAATTGTATAAAAGCGATAACTATTATTACACCTGGAATCATTATTGGAGTTAATAATAATTTATTTATAATATTATTATATTTAAAATCAAAATAATTTACATAAAAGGCTAATCCAGTACCTATTACACCACATACTAATACAGTTGCAAGCCCTAACTTTATGGTATTAACCACTACAGTAATATTGTTTTTATTTGAAAAAAAGTCCTTATAATATTTTAAAGTTAATCCATCCTGGGATTTTAAACTGCTAAGAAATGTATTAAAAGCAGGATAGAGAACAAATCCTATAAGTATCCAAAAGACTCCTATATATATTATATGTTTTAAAATATCATTTTTAAAATATCTTATTACTCTATCCAATATAATCACCCTTTTTATAATACATTTATAGATTCCTTTGGTAAATGTATAAAAACATTTTCTCCATTATTAAAGGCATTATGGTTAAATGTGTTATTTAATACCCATATCTTTACTTTAATATTTTTAAGTTTACAAATATACTCTATAGTTGCTCCATTAAACTGAATATCTAATATATTAACCTTAAATTCATTTACTAAGTTTTTCTTTTTTCTATAAATCATAATATCTTGAGGTCTTATGGAAATATGGTTTCCCTTTTTTCCATCCTTTAATTTTAATATAATATTTTCATTAATAATTGCATCATTATTACTAATATTTACATCATATAGGTTAGTTTCTCCTACAAATTTTGCTACAAAACTATTTTTAGGATTTCTATAAATATCAACGGGGGCTCCTACCTGCATACAATTACCCATATTAAATATAGCTATTTTATCTGACATAGATAAAGCCTCGGATTGGTCATGGGTTACAAATATTGTTGTGATTCCTAACTTTTTTTGCAATTCTTTTATTTCTAATCTCATTTTATCCCTTAGTCTAGCATCTAGATTTGATAATGGTTCATCAAGTAAAAGCACTTCTGGCTCAGTTATTACAGATCTTGCTAAAGCTACTCTTTGTTGTTCTCCTCCAGATAATTGTGTAATATTTCTATTATCATATCCTGAAAGATTTACTAAGTTTAAATAACTTTTTACTTTATTTTTTATCTTTTTTTTATTTACACCTTTAAGTTTAAGTCCATAGGCTATATTCTCAAATACTGTCATATTAGGAAATAATGCATAGTTTTGAAATACCATACCCACTTTTCTTTTTTCTGCTGATAAATGAGAAATATCTTCACCTTTTAAATATACCTTTCCCTTCTGGTGGATCTCTAAACCTGCTATTATCCTAAGTAATGTAGTTTTCCCACAACCAGAAGGACCTAGGAATGTAAAAAATTCCCCTTTATTTATTTTAAGGGTTATATCTTTAAGGACTTCTTTATTTCCATAAATTTTTCTTATATTTTTTAATAATACTTCGCCCATAATTACCTCACTTTCAAAAAAACATAATGGGGAGTTTCCTCCCCATTATAAGAATTATTATTCTGCTTCGATTTCAGAAGCCCATTTTTGTATCCACTCTGACTCTTTTTTAGATACAACGGACCAATCTACATCCATTACCTTGTATTCAGCTTCCTTCATCCATGCTTTACCATTTTCTATTGCCTTTGGATGGGTAGGTAATCTATTAAATTTATTAGCAAGTTCTGCTTGTATTTCAGGACTTCCAACAAAATCTACAAATGCTTTAGCTGCATTCATATGTTTAGCTCCCTTAATAACTGCCACTGCATCTGTTATTACAGGAGAACCACTTTTTGCATCTACTATAGATAAGGGTAAATTATTTTTTTCTTTGTTATCAATTATTGAATTTAATACAGAAAAACTAACGGCTCCTTCTTTACGACCTATAGCTTGAAATTGTAATGAGCCACTACCATAATATCCTTTTACATTATCATCAAATTCGTTGATGAAATTCCAACCTTCTTCCATATTATCATCTTTATAATACTGATACAATAGACTAGCAATAGTAGCCCTAGCTGAAGAAGATAATGAGTTTCTAGAAAGAACATTATTTTTATACTTTGGATTAGCTAAATCTGACCAATCCTTTGGAGCTTCTTTTTCACTTAACATTTCATTATTATAAAATAGCATTACAGGAGTTTGAATGGTACCTGTCCAATATCCTTCTTCGTCTTTAAAAATATCTTTTATATCATTTGACCAAGCTGGCACGTATTTTTCAAATAAATCATCTTTTTTCATATCAATAAATAATGAAGATGCGCCTCCAAACATAACATCTGATTGAGGATTTTCCTTTTCTGCTCTAACTCTATCTGCTAATTCTCCTCTAAGGTTTATAAATTCTACCTTTACACCTGTCTTTTCTTCAAATTTTCCAGATACATACTCTAATAAATCCTCAGGATGAGTAGAGTATACAACTATTTTTTCCTCTAATTCTGTATTTTCTTCATTTTTCTCACTATCTTTATTTTCTGTAACGTCATTACTATTACAAGCAGCTAAACTAAATGCAAGTAACATAACCAACAATAAACTTATAAATCTTTTCATAATAAATCCTCCTTAGTTTTATTAAATTCTCAATCTACCGTCAACATATTATCAAAGCCTTAATAGAAGTGTCAATAAAAATAGCATTATATATAAAATATCAATAATCTAACCTTTTAATATAGTATTTTTAAATAATAATTCTAAACATGTACTTAAATTATTTGATTAAAAATAAACAAAAAGTCATATTATTTTAAAAAAACTTTGTTTTTTCATAACATTTATAGTAAAATATAACAGTGGTTAAATTTTACTAAGGTAATATGTAAAGGTATGGGAGGTTAAAATTTGAAAAGGGGTATGTTTTTTTTAGTTTTAATTTTGTTTCTTTTTATGGTTGGTTGTAATCAAAATGAAGAGACTAAAGATTCATTTAATGAAAACTTAGATTCTTATAGTAAAGACATTGAAATTTCTGAAAAAAAAGATAATTCAAAGAAAGATAATGAGCTTGATAATAAAGATAATAAAAACTCATTAGATAAATTTGGTAAAAGAGAAAAAAGTTATTTTGAAAAATATTTAGGAAAATGGCTTTTAGAAGAAGATAAATCTTATTTATTAGAGATTGATAAAAATGTACATAAAGTAGGGATAGAAGGATCTGAGTATTTATCTTTTACTGAATTTGAAATTAAGGAGATTAATATAAACGAAGGATATATTATATTAAAGGGAATGAGATATTATCCTACGGATTTCCCTGATGAAATTAAAGAAAATGCTAAGAAAGAAGAAGTAAATAGTAAGATATTTTTGTATGATGAAGAAAAGAAATTAAAATATGTGGCTGATTATAATAGTGAAGATAAAGTTATAAGTATATGGATAAAGAGTAAATAATAAAACCCCAAAGGAGGTACATCCTTTGGGGTTTTTATTTACTAAAATACAGGTTTTTAAAGCCGCGTCCTAAAATTTCAGAGGTATCTAGAATTGACATAAATAAATTTTCATCCGAAGAAAAAGCATATAATGGAAATCAAATGATAGAGATTTAAGATTAGAATAGATTAATTTTAATAATATCAGTAGAAGTTAAAGTTTTAAATTAGCGGGTAGCTAAGTTAGTTGTATATGACTAACTGATAAAAATGGATAGATAGGGCAAACTATGAATATTATTTATGTGGAAATTGTGTAAGGAAAGAAAAAAATGTATTAACTAATAAATCAATTTAAAAATGGAGAAGTGAAATGAAAAAAGACACAAATGCTTATAAAAATGACTATTTACAGTTCTATATAAGAAAACCAGATGATTGGTTATTTGTACCACAGAAGTGGGCAACAAATTTCAAAAAAAATAGTATTGAAAATACACCAGAATTGAAAGAAGTACTAGAAAAGGGAGTTGTTCCATTTGTTTTTTTCTATAAATATCATGATAATACTGATTATCCTTATCCCACAGTTCAATGTGGGTGTCGCTTAATGAATTGTCCCTATGATTATACAAAAAAGAAACACATGGATTTCCTTCTTGATGGTTTAGGTAAGATGTTTAATAATATTGAAATAATTGAATTAAACTCTAATTTTATTATTTCAGGGATTACAAGCATCTATATTAAAATGAAATATCAAATAAATAATGTTTATAATGAACCTATTGATTGCCTTGGTAGAAGTATACAAGTTGTAAATAATTATAAAACCTTTACCATAGGATTGACAGGGAGTTTAGAAGGCAAATACAACTGTGAGGATGAGTTTGAAGATATTATTCATTCAATAAAGATAGGTAATAAGGTAAAATAGTAGGTTATTATTATCACATAGAAGGATTTTAGAGACTATCATATTTGGAGGTGAAAATGAATAAAAACTTTTTAAATATCTTTATTGGAGTTATTTTAATTGTAATTTTTATTATATTTATTAAAAATATTGTTCCTGAGTCAGTGAAGGTTAAAAACTTAGTAAGACCAAATCCTACAGAGTTAGAAATAATGAAAGAAAATAGATTTGTTACTTACACGGATAAAAAAGAGATAAGTAAATTCTCTAGGTTAATAGAAAATAAAATAGCTATAAAAGTAAGTGAAGATATTCAAAAGGAAGTTGAAGATAAAAGTTTTATATCATTTGAGTATGGCTATAAAGGAAATTCCATGTTGGTTGATAATAAGGGAAGAATTATTATATATGTATCTAAGAATCAGATACGGAAGAAATCAACACTACACTGGATTTGGTGGAAAATAGATAATTTCTTTGGAGACAATAAGGTATACTTAGTCTATTTAGTTAAAGAAGATAAAGCGATATTTAATCAAATAAAAAAAATAAAAGAGCTTCCTGAAAGTGAAAATTTAGGAATTTTTATAAAAGAAACCCAAAAATAGTTTTTTCTTGGGTTTGTTTTATTTAAAATTTATATTTAAAATACAGGCTTTTTAAAGCCATGTCCTAAAATTTCAGAAGTATCTAATATAGACATAAAGGAGTTTTTATCGGTATCCTCTACTATTTTTTTTACCTTTGCAAGCTGTCTTTTAGTTACAACACAATATATTATTTTTCTTCTTTTTCTAGTATAGGCTCCTGCTCCATCTAAAAATGTAACTCCCCTATTGATTTCATCTATTATAGCATTTGAAACTGTGTCTTCATGTTTTGTAACTATTAGTAATAGTTTTTTAGTATCTAAACCAGTTAGTATTTTATTAGCCACTGTACTTGATATAAACATACCTATAAGGGTATATATAGCTAAAACATAACTACTTATAAATGAACCTACTAAAACTATCACAACATTCATTGAAAATAAAAGTGAAGGTACACTTATTTCAAATTGTTTTTTTAATAGAATAGATACAATATCAGTACCACCTGTGGAAGCTCTCATTCTAAATATTATTCCTGTGCCTAAGCCTGTAAATAAACCTCCATAAATGGCCGATGCTAGTATGTCATTAATTCTAGCTACATTACTTAAGGGCTCAGTTAATACTAAGAATCCTGATAAAGAAAGCATACCAACTAAACTTATAAATGCAAAATTCTTATCTATTTTTTTAGTACCTAAAATAAAGATAGGAATATTAATTAAAAATACAATAATACCTGTTGGGATATTAGTTAAATACTTAAGAATTATAGCAATACCAGCAACTCCCCCAGCTAATAGCTTATGGGGTATTATAAATGTATTTATACCAACTGAGAGTATAAGGGTACCAATAATTACTCCGAATAATCTTTTTAACATTTCTTTAGAAATTAATCTTTGCAAAGTAAAACCTCCAAACTCAAGTAATTATATTTCACATTTACCCAGTATAGCATACACTAAAAGGATTTTAAACCGTTTAACATAATTTTAAAATAACAAAATATTGCAATGAACTTAGGATGATTTTATTGGAAATAAATTAAATTAATTGTAATTATATGATATAATTTATAATAGTTTTAAGGAGTTGATAATATGAAAAAGAAAAGGAAAAAGACATTTAAAAGTTCATTTATAGAATGGAGTCTTTCATTAGGACTTGCTATAGTTATTGCTTTATTTATTAGAGGAAATGTATTTGCAGTATCACAGGTTAAAGAACACTCCATGGAAAATACTTTCTTTGAAGGACAAAGGGTTATCGAATTAAAAATAAACCCCTTTAGACTTAATCCTAAAAGGGGTGATGTTATTATATTACATAAGAAAAAAGAAAAAGATGATATATTTACAAACACAATAATAGAAGCAGAAGAGATAATTAATAATTTTTTCTTAAAAAAAATAGAAAAAAATCATTTAATAAAAAGGGTCATAGGAGTACCGGGAGATGTTATTGATATAAAAAATGGATACCTTTATTTAAATGGAGTTAAGAAAAAAGAAATGTATATCAAAGGTAAAACCTATGAAAATGATAGTTTTATAGATTTTCCAGTAAAGGTACCTAAAAACTCTTATTTTGTAATGGGAGATAATAGAGAGGTTAGTTTAGATAGTAGACAGTTAGGTTTTATATTAAATAAACAGATAGAAGGTAAAGTAATTTATAGAATTTGGCCTATCAATAAATTAAAACCATTCTAATAAAGATTAAAATATTTTAATGAAATAAAAATACTTAAGTCTTGACAAAGACATATTCTAGTAGTAAACTTTTTATAAAGATATAATATCTTTAATCTGATCCAGAGAGGTCGGGAAGGTATTGTGGTTGATAGTGCTTAAAGAGGAAGTACTATATCTAAAAGCATATAAAAAATCACAAAATTAGACTTTAACCCTTCCCAAATCTATGGGAAGGTTTTTTTTATAACAAGTATATAAAACCTTTAATTGATAAAAAATATAATTGATTAAAGGGAAAATTAAATAGCCTTTAATCTAGTCCAGAGAGGCTAAAAAGGAGGAATAAATATGTTAAAAGGAAGACATCTTATTGAGCCTAAGGATTTTTCCTTAGAAGAGTTAGACGAAATATTTACATTAGCAGAAGAAATAATTGAAAATCCAAGGGATTACTTAGAAGTTTGTAAGGGTAAATTACTAGGATCCTTATTTTATGAACCATCTACTAGAACTAGATTTAGTTTTGAAGCGGCGATGTTAAGGCTAGGAGGTCAAGTAGTTGGTTTTTCTGAAGCAGGCAGTTCTTCAGTATCTAAGGGAGAAAGCATTTCTGATACTATAAAAACAGTGGGCTGTTATACAGATATAGCTGTTATGAGACATCCTAAAGAAGGTGCACCTAAACTTGCTAGTAAAAATTCTGACATACCTGTTATTAATGCTGGTGATGGAGGTCATCAACATCCAACACAAACACTTACTGATTTATTAACTATTAAAGCTTTAAAAAAAGACTTATCTAATCACACCATAGGCCTATGTGGTGACTTGATGTTTGGACGAACAGTTCATTCATTAGTAAAAGCAATGTCAAGATATGAAAATATTAAGTTCGTATTCATTTCCCCCCCTGAACTTAAAATTCCAGATTATATAAAAAATGAATTAAAAGATAATAACTATTATGAGACAAGTGATATAGAAGCTGCCATAGAGGATTTAGACATACTTTATATGACTAGAGTACAAAGAGAGAGATTCTTAAATGAAGAGGAATATTTAAGACTTAAAAATAGTTATATTCTAAATAATGAAAAACTAAAAAATGCTAAAGAGGATATGATTATAATGCATCCACTACCTAGGGTTAATGAAATCCATACTGAGGTTGATAATGATAAAAGGGCAGTTTATTTTAAACAGGCTAGATATGGAATGTTTGTAAGAATGGCATTAATAATGAAACTTTTGGGGGTAGATAAGAATGCTTAATATAGATAGTATAAAAAAGGGAATAGTAATAGATCATATAAAAGCAGGTTGTGGTTATAAAATATTTAAAGAATTAAAACTACATAAGGCAGATTATACAGTAGCCCTTATAAAAAATGTTCCAAGTAAACAGTTAGGAAAAAAGGATTTAATAAAAATAGAAAATGAAATAGATTTAGATTTTAAAGTTTTAGGAATAATAGATCCTAATATAACTATAAATATCATAAAAAATGAAGAGATAATAGATAAAATAAATGTTAAGTTACCTAAAAAGGTAAAGGGAACACTGAAATGTAAAAATCCAAGATGTGTAACTACAGTGGAGAATATAGAAGATGTGGAATTTACATTAGTAAATAGAGAAACAAAGGAATATAAGTGTGAATATTGTGATACAAATACTTCCATCTAGGAGGGTAATATGAAACTTATTAAAGATGTACGTATTATAGATTATAAAAAGGATACCTATGGTCATGTATTAATAAGTGATGGTAAAATAAGAAAAATATTTGAAAGTCTAGATAATGTAGAGTTATTAGATACTGAAATAATAGATGGAAAAGGATTATGTATTTTACCATCCTTTATAGATATGCATACCCATTTAAGGGATCCAGGATTTGTTTATAAGGAGGATCTTAAAACAGGACAAAAGGCAGCATTAAAGGGTGGGTACACAACTCTTTGTACAATGGCAAATACAAAACCTGTTTGTGATAATGAAAAAACATTTAAATATATTTTAGATAAAAGTAAAGATTTAAATTTATGTGACATAATTCAAATTTCAGCATTAACAAAAGGTCAATCGGGAAAAGAAATAGTTAATTTAGAGAGTTTACTTAAATTTACAAATCTTTTTTCAGATGATGGTCATACAATTTATGATGAAGAAATTATGAAAGAGGCACTTAAACTATCTAAAAGGCATAATTTTAAAGTGCTAACCCATTGTCAGCCAGAATATGAAATAGTTGATAGGGATTTAAAATTATTAGAAAAAATAGGTGGGAATCTTCATATATGTCATATAAGCCTTAAAAAGACTATAGAAAAAATAAAAGAATATAAAGATAAGGGACATAAATTTACATGTGAGGTAACTCCCCATCATATTTTTAAAAGTAATATAGATTATAAAGTAAATCCAAGCTTTAGAAATAAAGAGGATAAAAAAGCTTTAATAGACGGGATTAAAAATGATTATATAGATGTAATAGCAACAGACCATGCCCCCCATAGTAAAGAGGATAAAGTTAAAGGCTCTCCAGGAATATCCTTAATAGAAATAGCTTTTTCAATGGCTTTAAAAGTATTTAAAGAAAATAATATTAGCCTAAATAAACTAAGTAAATTACTAAGCTATAATCCAGCAAAAATACTAGGATTAAAATCAGGACTTATAAAGGAAGGATACACTGCTAATTTAGTTTTAGTTGATTTAGATGAAGAATATAAAATAGATACATCTACTTTTTTATCAAAGGGAAAAAATAATCCATTTAATAAAGAAACAGTTAATGGAAGAGTAAAAATGACCATAAAAGAAGGAGAAATTCTTTATAGTCATTAGTCTAAAAGTGAAAGGATGTTGTTGATGATTATAGATAGATTATATAAAGAGGCTAAAGAAAATGGACCTATATGTGTAGGATTAGATACAAGGTTAGAATATTTACCTGAATATCTATTAAATAAAGATATAAGTAATGAAGAAAAATTATTTGAGTTTAATAAAAAAATTATAGATAAAACTTTTGATTTAGTAGCATGTTATAAAGTTCAAATAGCATGTTATGAAGCTTTAGGATTAGAAGGATTAAAGGCGTATCAAAGAACTTTAAAATATATTAGAAATAAGGGAAAGATAGTTATAGCGGACATAAAAAGAGGTGACATTTCATCAACGGCAGAAATGTATGCTAAGGCTCATTTTGAAGGGGATTTTGAAGCTGATTTTATAACTGTAAATCCTTATATGGGTAAAGATGCCATAAGTCCTTATTATAAATATTTAAAGACTAACAAAAAGGGAATGTTTGTCTTAATGAGAACCTCAAATAAAAGTTCTGAGGACTTTCAAGAATTAGAAGTAGGAAATGAACCACTATATATGGAAGTTTCAAAAAAGATAGATGAGTGGGGTAAAGATTTTCTAGGAGAAAGTGGATTTAGCCTAGTAGGAGGAGTAGTAGGATTAACATACCCAGAGGAATTTTTAAAAATTAAAAATAAATGTAAAAATACTTTCTTTTTAATACCAGGTTACGGTGCTCAAGGTGGTACAGGAAAGGATGTAGCCAGGATACTTAAAGAAAAAATGTGTGCTGTAGTAAATTCATCAAGGGGAATTATAAAGGCCCATAAAGGAATAAATGAAGATAAAGATTTTAACGAAGTATCTAGACAGAAGGTTCTAGAGATGAAGGAGGACATTTTACAGTGGCTAAGATAATTTCAAATAAATATTTAGGCCAAGATATACATGTAATGAAAATAGAGGGGAATTTCAAAGGTGAAATGGGACAATTTTACATGGTAAGATCATGGGATAATTACCCAGTTCTATCAAGACCTTTAAGTATCCATGACATAGACGATGAAGGAATAAGCTTTTTATATAGAGTAGTAGGGGATGGTACTAAAAACTTTAGTAAGCTAGAAGTAAATGATGAAATTAAACTAGAAGGCCCTTATGGTAATGGGTTTCCTAAAGTAGAAGGTAAGGTTTTATTAGTTGGTGGAGGAATGGGAGTTGCACCACTTTATCTTACAGCTAAGAGAGTTAGTAAGTTAGAAGATGTTGAAAAACTTGATGTTTTTATGGGCTTTAGAGAAAAGGAAATGTTAAAGGGTGAGTATGAAAAATATGCAGACAATGTTCATATAAATGTTGGTGGTATTATTACTGATGATGTAGATGTAGATAAATATGACTATATATTTACCTGTGGCCCTGAGATAATGATGGAAAAGCTAGTGAAAATGGCTAAGGGTAAAGATACTAAAGTTTATGTATCTATAGAAAAAAGAATGGCCTGCGGTATAGGAGCATGCCTTGTATGTACTTGTAAAACTAAAGATGGAAATAAAAAAACATGTAAAGATGGTCCTGTGTTTTTAGGAGAGGATGTTTTTTATGAGTAATTTAGAGGTTAAATTTAAGGATATAAAATTTAAAAATCCTGTAATAATGGCTTCTGGAACCTTTGGTTTTGGAAGGGAATATAATGAAATTTATGATATAGAAAAACTCGGTGGAATAAGTACAAAGGGACTTACAATAAATAAAAAAGAAGGAAATGATGGAATAAGGATTTGGGAAACATCCTCAGGAATTATGAATAGTGTTGGCCTTGAAAATCCAGGTATCAAAGGTTTTATAGAAAATGATATGAAGTTTTTAAATGATTTAGACTTAGTAACTATAGTTAATATAGGCGGAGCAACACTTCAAGATTATATCGATGCTGTAAAGCTTATATCAAAGGAAAATGTAGATATCATAGAGCTTAATATATCATGTCCTAATGTGAAGGCTGGAGGAATGGCCTTTGGTATAGAAAAAGAAAGTGCTAGAAAAATAGTTAGAATTATAAGAAAAACGACTTCTCTTCCATTAGTAGTAAAACTTTCACCAAATGCTAGAAATATAGTAGAGATAGCAAAGGTTTGTGAAGAAGAAGGGGCTGATGGAGTATCTTTAGTAAATACTTTTAAAGCCATGGCTATAGATATTAATAAAAGAAAAAATATATTTAATAACACATATGCAGGACTTTCAGGACCTGCAATAAAGCCTATAGCTTTAAGGATGGTTCATGAGGTTTCTAAGGCTGTTAATATTCCTATTATGGCTATGGGAGGAATAACAAATTATAAAGATGCTTTAGAGTTTATCATGGCAGGAGCAACCTGTATACATGTTGGTACGGCAAATTTTATAAATCCTAAGATAGGATTAGAAATTATTAAAGGAATAGATGAATATATGGAAAGAGAAAATATAAAATCCTTAGATGAAATTAGGGGTATAATTTAGGAGGGTGTTAAATGAGTGAGAAAATAATAAATATATTTAAAAAATCAGGAGCATTATTAGAGGGACATTTCATGTTATCTTCAGGAAAACATAGTAATAGATATGTTCAGTGTGCTAAGGTATTAAGATTTTCAGATTATGCAGAGGAAGTTTTAAGTGTAGTTTCAGAAAAAGTAAAGGATTTAGATATTGATTTATTAGTAGGACCAGCAATGGGAGGAGTTGTTGTATCCTATGAGATGGGAAGACAACTTAAAAAGGAAGCAATATTTGCTGAAAGAAAGAATAAAGAATTAAAGATAAGAAGAGGTTTTGAAATTAAGAAAGGCCAAAGGGTACTTATAACAGAGGATGTTGTAACAACAGGAAAATCAACCTTAGAGACAAAAGAACTTATTGAAAGCTTAGGAGGAATTGTTTTAGGAGTTGCTTGTATTGTAGATAGAACGGGAGGAAATATAGATTTAGGTATGCCTATATATAGTACAATAGAACTTGATATTAAGACATATGAAAAGGATAATTGTCCTTTATGTAAAGATGGAATACCAGTTGTAAAACCAGGAAGCAGACACAAGTAAAGTTCCCATTTTAAAAAACCCTTCTCTAAATGGGAACAACTTTTAATAGGACGGCTAAGCCGTCCTATTAATTTACCATTCTTTTTTTAACTTACCATATACAACATGGTCAATATATTTTCCATTAAGAAATTGATTATCCCTAATAATGCCTTCTTTTTTAAATCCTAGTTTTTCTGGTATGGCTATACTTTTTTTATTATCTAGGGCACAATTTATTTCTATTTTATTTAAATCAAATTCACTAAATAAATAATCTATTAAAACTTCACATGATTTAGTTATTATACCTTTACCTTGATAATTTTCTATTAGCCAATAACCTATTTCGGAACTATTTTTCTCATCATCAATATCATGTCCAATTATGCCTACTAACTTATTTTTATACCATATACATAAATGAAATCCTTTATCTGATGCGAATTGTTCACGGGATTCTTCTATAAAATTTAAAACGTCATCTTTCTTTTTTATATTCTTAACCCATGAAAGATACCTTTTTAGATGATTTCTATTTTGATTAATAATAAAATAAAGTTTATCAGAATCATTAAAATCTAAAAGCCTTAGTTTTATGTTTTTATCAACATTTAAATATACCATATTGCCTCCTTTAATTATATAAACTATTGTATAGCCCCCACCCTTACCATTTTTATAATTTACTTTCCCATAGGCACCATTAAAAGTTAACTGAGGTGATAAATGACCTAAATCAATGCCTTATATAGGAATGTTTAAATCTTTTAATACATCTATGTAATTAAAGTTCTCAACTAGGTGAAGTACTTATTTATGTTTTTAACTGATTTAGTTTCAATAACATTATATCCTAACATAGCTAAATTTTAAAAGCGTTATCAAGCTTTTTACTAAAAACACCTGTAACTCCCATTGAAGGAGCTGTTATTTCTATTGTATCACCTTTTTTAAATTTCACTGGATATCTAATAAATCTTCCCTTATATTTAATATTAAAGTCTATACTATTACTCAATGTAAATCAAATTTTTTATTATAAACTTATGTATTTTTTAAGCTTTTTAAATTACAAGTTGCTATTGACTTTTACCTTAGAGGAGAGTGTAAACTTAAATGTATAAAGAAAAGGAGAGGTGAAAGAAATGGTAAAAGAATTTATTAAAGCTAAAGGCATAAAAAAGACATATGACCATGTAAAAGCAGTTGATAACTTAGATATAACTGTGAATAAAGGTGAGATATTTGGATTAATTGGACCAAATGGTGCTGGGAAGTCAACTGCTATTGAATGTATATTAGGAACTAAAAAAAAAGATAGTGGATCGGTTGATATATTAAATATGGATCCTATTAATAATCGTAAAAGAGTTTTTGAAGAAATAGGTGTTCAATTTCAAGATAGTTATTATCCAGATAGAATCAAAGTTAAGGAGATGTGTCAACTTGTAGCGTCGTTATACACTAAATCTATTGACTGGAGGGAAATGCTTAGTAAGTTTGGGTTAAGTGATAAAAGCAAGCAAATGATTTCAGAGCTATCAGGTGGGGAAAGACAAAAGTTATCAGTTATTTTAGCCTTGCTACATAAACCTAAAATTGTTTTCTTAGATGAACTTACTACAGGACTTGATCCATCAGCTAGGAGACAAATGTGGAATTTCCTTAAATCTTTAAATATGCAAGGATTAACTATATTTTTGACGTCACATTATATGGATGAAGTACACTACCTATGTGATAGAATTTCAATTATTGATAAAGGAAAAATTATTACCACTGGAACTCCTGATGATGTAATTAAAGCAGTAGATGAGGGAAGTCTTGAAGAAGCTTATTTAAAATTAATAGCTAAGAAAGGAGAGATACAATGAAATCGTTATGGATAATGTTAAAGATTGAATTCAAGTTAGCAATAAGGGAATTTTCAGGTATTTTATTTGGTATAATCTTACCCGCAGGGATAATTACATTATTAGGTATTCTATTTGGAGATAAATTAGCCAGTGGAAATGATGGTTACACTATGTTACAACAATCCTTTGCAGCTGTAATTACTATAGGCATCTGTGCAACTGGATTAATGGGAATTCCTATTACTATATCAAGTTATCGTGAAAAGAAAGTTCTCAAACGTTTTAAGGTGACTCCAACATCTCCGGTATTACTCCTCATTGCACAATTTTTAAGTAATTTTATTCTAGCAGTAATTTCTTCAGTGCTTGTATTCGTTATAGCTTATTTGTTTTTTGATTACAAAATGATTGGATCACTTTGGATATTTATAATTATATACTTATTAGTTGTATTATCAATTTATTCAATAGGTATGTTGATAGCTAGTATATCGAATTCTGTAAAAACATCCAATTTATTATGTAGTTTAGTATATTTCCCAATGTTCTTTTTGTCAGGGGCAACTATACCTTATGAAATTATGCCTAAAGGGTTACAAAAGTTTGCTGATATCATGCCTTTAACCCAGAGCATCAAAATATTAAAAGGGGTTTCCTTAGGCTCAGAAATTAATGGATATTTACTACAAATTATCATTCTTTTAGTTACTACTATTGTTTGTATTATTTTATCTATTAAATTTTTTAGATATGAATATTGAGTGAAAATACCACAATACTTTCAATAATATTACTCGTATACATGATTCTTCGAATCTCTTTAGGATATTTTTAAAAAGATAATAATATATTCTAATTCATTTCTCAACTTTTATATGTATAATGGTATTTTTCACCCCATTTATTTCTAAAGGTTTTAGTAAATAAATATTGAATGAATATATAATAACAATTATAGGTATGGAATAATAAATGGGATGGGATAACAGATATTATGATTAACACATCTTAAAAATCAGAAATTTTATAGTTATATGTATGCTTTAGAGTTCTTTAAAGGATGAATATAGGGGTGAATATATGGAATATATTAATGCAAAAAATATCGTATCAAGTAATGGGTATTTTGGATGGTTTGGAAATAAGTATAATATGAATATCTATAGAGGTTGCAGCCACGGTTGTATTTATTGTGATTCAAGGAGTAGCTGTTATCAGATTAAGGATTTTGATAAAATAAAGGCTAAAAATAAAGCAATATCCATAATAGAAAAGGAATTAAAAATAAAAAGAAAAACAGGCATTATAGGCACAGGAGCTATGAGTGATCCTTATAATCCTTATGAAAGAAAATATGAATTTACTAAAAAGTCTTTAAACCTTGTTAATAGATATAAATTTGGAATTAATATAACAACTAAAAGTGATTTAGTTACTAGGGATATAAACATTTTTAAAAAAATAAACATACATTCACCAGTACTAATAGGCATTACAATTACTGCTGATAATGATGATATATCTAAAAAAATAGAGCCCTATGCACCATCATCTTCTAAAAGATTTAAAGCTATAAAAATTTTATCTGAAAATGGAATATATGTAGGTATTGTTATGACTCCGATACTTCCCTTTATTACGGATACTAAAGAAAATATATACTCTTTAGTAAAAAGAGCAAAGGAATGCAAAGCTAAGTTTATCTACCCTTACTTTGGAGTAACTTTAAGAAGAGGTCAAAGGGAATATTTTTATCTAAAATTAGATGAATATTTTCCAGGGATGAGAGAAAAATACAAAACAACCTATGGTTATAGGTATGAATGCGATTCTTTAAAGAAGGATGAATTATGGAAATATTTTGTTAGTCTGTGTGAAAAATATGATATTAAATATAAAATGAATGATATTGTTAAAGAAGCTAAAAATAATATAAAAACTAAACAATTATCATTATTTTAAATATGTTAAATAAAATTAATATTACTAAATAAACAAATGCTGACAGTATGTTGTCAGCATTTGTTTATTATTATATAAGTAAATAAAAATTGATATTTTTAAAAGTGGGGGATAACTATGAATTTTAGTATTTTTAAAAATAAGAATTATTCATTGTTTATATTCGGTCAGGCAACATCATTATTAGGTACAGGATTTTTAAATGTTGCAATGGCTTTATATGTTTTAAACATCACAGGTTCAGCAGGAAAATTTTCATCCATACTAGCTTTAGGTGTAATTCCTAATATAGTTTTAGGGCCAGTAGCTGGAACTATAGTAGATAAAGTTAATCGTAAAAAAATGATTATATCAATGGATTTATTAAGGGGCATATTTGCATTAATACTTTTCATATATTCTATATATAACCCAATAAGTATACCTATTGTATATGTATTAGTTATATTTTATTCTGTATGTCAGGTATTCTTTTCGCCAGCCTTTGTTACAATTCTTCCTTCTATAGTTAAAAAGGATGAATTAGTTGATGCAAATTCAATGCAGAGGACAATAAGTGAAACGATATTTGCTGCTGCCCCATTTTTAGGAGCATTATTTTTTGGATTATATGGGCTTAGCATTATTCTTTTTATAGATGGTTTAACATATTTAATATCAGGATTTTCTGAAATGTTTATGGAAGTTCCTCTTCTAGAAAGGGAAAAAGAAAAAATACCTTTTGTTAAAGAGGTTTTAGATGGTTTTAAAGTGTTATTTATTGATATAAGGATAACATCTTTGATATCTAATGGAATATTAACACATTTATTTTTAACACCCTTTGCATTGGTTGGCTTTCCATATATTATAGTTACAATACTAGGGGGAAAGTCAGTTGACTATGGAATAGTTGAAAGTGTTGCTACTATAGGTTCAATCCTAGCAGTATTTGCCGTTGGTTTTTTTAAGAAAAAATATAATATAGCTCAATGTATAAGTATAGGAATATTAGGTATGATAGTCTTTGTAATATCTATGCTTCCTTTATCTAATCAATACTTTATTAATCTACTTCAAAGAAATTCACTACTTATTGTATTATTTTTTAGTATAACAATATTTATAGTATATATATCCTTTGGATTTTATGGTGTTTTTTATGTAACTTTTTATCAAACAACTATTCCTAAAAATAAACTTGGTAGATATGTTTCAGTGCAGGCATTATTCTTTTCTTTAGCTAGATTATTAGGGTTTAAATTCTATGGATATATGTTAGATAATTTTAGTTTGATTTTTCCAATCATAATTTTAGGTATAGGAATGTCATTAAAGGTAGTTGTTCATATACCTTTTATTAAGGAAACTAATAAATTAGAAACAGTTAATGCTAGGAAGTAAAGGCTAAAGGGGGAGTTTTATGGATAAGATTATTAAAGCAGTTCCATTGTACACATTTGTTAAGTTTTGTAATGAAAGTTCCTTAAAAAAGGAGGTATTAGATTTAGGAGCCGGGGGAGATTTTCCGCCACTATATCTTTTTTATAATCAAGGATATAAAACAAAGGGGATAGATATTTCAAAGCTACAGGTTGATAAAGCTAAAAGATTTTCTAAAAAAAATAATATGGAGTTAAATATCATTAAAGGTGATATGAGAGAATTACCCTTTAAGGATGAATCAATTAGTTTTATATATTCCTATAATTCAATTTTTCATTTAACAAAGGAAGATACATTAAAGGCAATAAATGAAATAAAAAGGGTATTAAAAAAAGATGGATTATGTTTTGTAAACTTTATATCAGTGGATGATGGAGGATATGGAAAAGGAAAAGAGCTTAATAAAGGGGAATTTATACAATATGAACTTGGAAATAAGGTAGTTCATTCATATTATAAAGATAAAGAGCCGGAAAAGTATTTTTATGATTTAAAAATAGTTTATAAACAGAAAAGAATTATTAATAGAGAACATAAGGGTGAAATTTATAATCTTGCATATTTAGATTATATTGTAAAAAAAGTATAATTTTCAAAGGGATTATTTAGAAAGTATATAATTATACCTTAAGGGGTGATTTATTTGCATAAAATAGAGAGAATGATGGGTATAATTCTTTCCCTTAATAAAAATGAAAAGATGACAGCAAAGGAACTTGCTAATAAATTTGAAGTAGATATAAGAACGATTTATAGAGATATTCAAGCATTAGGAGAAATGAACATACCTATTTATTCAGAATTAGGGAATAAAGGGGGATACTCTCTTTTAGATGAATACTTCATCCCTCCGATTAGATTTAATAAAGATGAGATATTTTCTTTACTTTTATCTGAAAAATTGATTCAAGAAATACGTATCCCAGGATATTCAAAATATATTAATTCAGCCTTTTTAAAACTAAAAAATATAGTTAATGATGAATTTCTAAATGAATTAGAGGATATTAAAAATAAGATTAAATTCGCAAAAAGTAGTAAATCTATACCTTTAACAGAATTTCAATATTTTGATGTAATAAAAAATGGATTAGAAAATAATATAAAAATTAAAATAGCCTATTTATATAAGTCTAAAACCTATGAAACAACTATTCATCCCTATGGTTTTGTATATATTGATGATGTTTGGTTTGTAGTATCCTTTAAAGAGGATGAAGAAATTATTGAAAGTATTCCAATACATATTATAGTTAAAGCAGAAATTAAAAATGCTAAATTTAAAACTCCTACTGACTTTGATATAGACTTATATTATTGTAAAAATCACTGTATTGTTAATTGCAAAGGATTAAGCTATACTACTATAGAGTTAAAGGTAAATAAAAAGTACTATCATAAAATAAAGGATTATATTTTCTTTAATGAGGCAAAGGTAAAGGAGTTTGAAGATTTTTATTTATTTACACTAAAAACTAAAAATCCTAATGGTTATGTTTCCCTTGCCTTTAGATTTTTTAATGAAATAGAAATTTCTAAGCCGGATTGGTTAAGAGAAGAGTTTATCAAACAATTACATTTACTTAATGATAAATATAAAATATAAGTATGAAAACTCCCTTTTATTAAAAGGGAGTTTAGTCTTTTTCATATTTATCTTAATTTATCAAATTTATTCCAACCAATAATAGCAGCTCCTAAGGCTCCTGCTAATTGTGCATGGGGGGATGTATAAATATCTTTTTCTAATTTTTCGCTTAATGTATCTTTTATAACTTCACTTTTAGCAAGTCCACCAGTGAATAATACATCATCAGTAATATTTAATTTGCCTACTAAAGCTGTTGTTCTCTTTGCTATGGAATGTATTATACCTGAAGCTATAGATTCCTTTGAAGCATCCTTAGCAAGTAAACTAATAACTTCTGATTCAGCAAAAACAGTACACATACTACTTATCGTTTCAGGTTTTTGATTTCTTGAAAGATTATCAAGTTCACTTATATCAGTTCCAAGTAAATTAACCATAACTTCTAAAAATCTTCCGGTGCCTGCTGCACATTTATCATTCATTAAAAAGTCTGTAACATTACCTAAATTATCTATATTAATAACTTTACTATCCTGACCGCCTATATCAATAATTGTTCTTACATTTTCATTTAGGTAATTAGCACCCTTTCCATGGCATGTTATTTCCGTTATAGTTTTATCTGCAAAAGGAATAGCTATCCTTCCATAGCCTGTTGCAACCACAACTATATCTTCCTTTTTAGCATTTGTATTTTTTAATAATATATCTAAAACTTTCTTTGATGATTCCTTAGGGCTCCAGCCTGTTGGGATTGTAATATGATCAATTATCCTGCCGTTAAATATTACACCTTTAGTTGCTACGGAACCAGTATCTATACCTATAGAATACATAAATAACCTCCTAGAGTACTTCAATAAAATTTAGTTTTTTAGTTATTTTTATTTTAAGCTTTTAAGTTAAAAATGTTAAATAGATATAATAAATGACTATTTAAAATGATATAGGTTTTATCTATAAAGCATGTTTTAAAGGTATTAAATAATTTATTTTTTTTTATACAGTAACATTTATTGATAAAAAGGTATAAAATATAATAACAAATTCTAGGGAGAGAAATTTATGAATAGATTAAATCCAGATAAGTTATTTGTTGAATATCGTCCATATGTTACTGAGACAGAACCAATAATGCCAAGGAGATATACACTTACCCATTCAGATATTACGGCTGATTTATTTTTAACTATAGGAACATATTATGCATTTGATAAAATAAATCAGATGAGGGATGAGGTATTAGCAGAGTGGAGGATAATAAATGGAAAGTATACTCTATATGGTTATGTTTATGTTGGAGGAGAAAATATAAAAAAAGAATTATTAGCCCTACGTTATAACATATTTAATAGGGAATTACCTTTAGCTTTAGAGGCAATTGTTTATGGGGATAGAAATTTTTTCAAAGCCCATCCTAACCTTTTAGATGCACCTATAATAATATACTTTGATTCATATTATGAAGAATTTAATAAAGTTAAATATTTTAAAACTCCAAGGGGTTATAAGTAAAGTCAGGTTAGTTAACTAACCTGACTTTTACTATTTACCTAATAATATAGTAATATCCATTAAATCCTGTTGAAGTTCTAATAGCTTATTTTTTAGTCTATCATAATCCTCTTTTAAAAACTCATCATCCATAAGCTTATTAGTATTAGAAACTAGATTTTCGAATTGTTCATAAACTTCTTGTAATTCCTTTTTAATATCCTCTTTACGTTTTATGGGTTTTAAATAATCCTTATCAAAGCTTTTTAATTCATCTTCTTTTATTTCAAAGGTATAGCCTAAATCTGGAACAATAGTTTTTACGTTGAAGTTTTTACTAACTAAATTAGCAAAAGTATTTGCTGATTCTTCTTCTCCGTGGACAATAAATATACGCTTTGGTAATTTTTTAAATCCTTTAAGCCAATTTAATAAATCACTCTGATCTGCATGACCTGAATACCCTTCAATACTATGGACTTTAGCTTCAACTACAACGTCTTCACCTAGTACTTTGACCTTTTTAGCACCATCTTTTAATATTCTTCCAAGGGTTCCTTCTGCTTGATATCCTACAAAGACTACACTATTTCTACCCTTCCATAAATTATGTTTAAGGTGATGTTTTATTCTACCTGCTGTACACATACCACTGGCAGATATAATAACTTTAGGGAAAGTATAGTTATTAAGTCTCATAGATTCTTTATGATCCCTTACATAATGAAGATTTTCAAATTCAAAGGGATTATCACCTTCTAAAATCATTTTCTTTGCCTCTTCATCGAAGCAATAGGTATTTTCCTTAAAGGCATCAGTAGCAGAAACTGCCATAGGGCTATCTATATAAATAGGTATTTTCATAAATTCTTCTAATGTTTCATTGTTTTCATAATACTTATTTAACTCATAAATAAGTTCTTGGGTTCTACCCACTGCAAAGGATGGAATAATAACCGTTCCTTCCCTCATAACTGTCTCATTTATAATATCTGTAAGTTTTTTAGTTCTTTCCTTTACATTTTCATGGAGTCTATTACCATATGTTGATTCCATGATAAGATAATCTGCATCCTCAATTAAAGTAGGGTCTCTAAGGATTGGTTTGTTTTTCATTCCTATATCCCCTGAAAAAACTATTTTTACTTTATCATTTTTTTCTTTTACCCAAAGTTCTATAATTGATGAACCTAAAATATGACCTGCATCTTTAAAGCGTATAGAAATTTCTTCGTTGATATCTATCTTTTGATCATATAAAACAGTATCAAAATAATTAAGACTTATTTCAGCATCCTTTGCTGTGTATAAAGGCTTAATTAGTGGTTTTCCAGCCCTTTTTCTTTTTTTATTTTCCCATTTAACATCGGATTCTTGTATATGACCACTATCAACTAACATTATGTCACAAAGGTCTTTAGTAGCCTTTGTAGTAATTATTTTACCCTTAAATCCCTTTTTAACTAATAAAGGAATCCTACCACTATGGTCAATATGAGCATGACTAAGAAATAAAAAATCTATTTCTTCAGGATTAAAATTAAAATCCTCGTAATTTAATTTTTCTAAACTATCACTACCTTGATATAAACCACAGTCTAAAAGAATCTTATGTTTATCTGTAGTTATTAAATAATTTGAACCGGTTACTACTTTGGATGCTCCTAAAAATTGTATTCTCATTATAAGACCTCCTTAAAGGGCTTTTATTAATTATACCACAGAAAACGGGGTTAAAATCAAAATTTTCTGACATTTAGTTTTTCTAAATTACTATTATTAATACTTATAGAGTGATATTATAATAATTAATAACAAAGAAAGGTAGATTTAAATGCCAAAGAAAGAAATAAATATATCAATTAGAAATTTAATAG
Source organism: Bacillota bacterium (assembly GCA_009711765.1). GTDB lineage: Bacteria > Bacillota > Clostridia > Tissierellales > MES13 > MES13. Next base: position 65,628 of record VEND01000051.1, read on the forward strand.
AGTTTGTTCTTCGTTCTGGTGATATAGATAGCCGTTTTGTAGGAAAATCTAGAGCAGTTGAAGGCACTAAAGCCCATCAAAGAGTGCAAAATAAAAGTGATGATAATTATACACCTGAAGTGACCCTTAAAAAAACTATAGAATATGATGAATTTCTTTTAAATGTACAAGGAAGGGCAGATGGAATAATAACTGAGGATCAATTAGTTATTATTGATGAAATAAAATCAACTACAAAGCCTTTAGAAAAGATAGATGAAAATTATAATATTATGCACTGGGCCCAGGCAAAATGCTATGGGTATATATATTTAACAGATAATGATATGGAAAAAATCACTATACAGTTAACTTATTATCATTTAGATACTGAAGAAATAAAGCAGTTAAAAAAGGAATATACTAAAAAAGAATTAGAAGACTTTTTTTATGATATATTAGATAAATATTTTATTTGGGCTGATATAATAACAAAATGGGAATCTGAAAGGGATAAATCTATAAGGGATATGGATTTTCCCTTTGAAAGTTATAGGGATGGACAAAGGAAAATGGCTGTTGGTGTATATAAAAGTATTTTAGATAATAAATCCCTTTATATAGAGGCTCCAACTGGGATAGGGAAAACAATATCTACTTTATTTCCTACAATTAAAGCTATGGGTGAGAAATTAACATCTAAAATTTTTTATTTAACGGCTAAAACCATAACAAGGCAGGTTGCTGAAGAGACTTCTTTAATTATGCTAAATAAGGGATTAAAACTTAAAACTCTTACCTTAACAGCTAAGGATAAGATATGTTTTAAGGAAGAATCTAATTGTAATCCTGATGACTGTGAATTTGCGAAGGGTCATTTTAATAGAGTAAATGAAGCCTTATTAGATATTTTTAAAAATGAAGTTTCATTAACAAGGAAAGTTATAGAAGATTATGCAAAGAAGTATAAGGTTTGTCCCTTTGAGTTTTCCTTAGACTTAACCTTATTTTCAGATTGTGTAATATGTGATTATAACTATGTTTTTGATCCAAGGGTTTATTTGAAGAGATTTTTTTTAGATAATAGTGGAGATTATATATTTTTAATAGATGAAGCCCATAATCTAGTTGATAGATCAAGGGATATGTTTTCAGCAAAACTTAATAAACAAAGGTTTTTAGATGTAAGAAGATTAATAAAGGATAAAAATAAAAAGATAGCTAAAGCTTTAAAAAAGGTTAATAATAAAATGTTAGATATAAAAAAGAAATGTGAAGATTCATTTTTAGTACAAAGTGAAGAGCCCGATGATATTTATTATCCTTTAAGAAATTTTATAAAGGAATCGGAAAGTTTTTTAACTGAGAATAGAGCAAAGAAGGGGTATGATGATTTATTAGAATTATATTTTGACTCGTTAGCCTTTTTAAAAATATCTGAATTCTTTGATGAAAGATATAAAACCTATGCTTTTATTAATGGTAAGGATTTAGAGCTTAAATTGTTTTGTCTTGACCCTTCTTTTTTATTAAAAGAGGCGATAAAAAGGGGTAAATCAGCAGTATTTTTCTCAGCAACCTTAACTCCTATAAAGTATTATAGAGATATATTAGGAGGAAATGAAGAGGATAATATAATGAAACTTTCATCCCCCTTTGATAGAAAAAATTTAGAACTTTTAATAGCTAGTAATATATCTACTAAATATAGATTCAGAGAATTTAGCTATTTTAGTATAGCAGAATATATAAAAGGCGTTTCAGATGGGAAAAAGGGAAATTATCTTGTGTTTTTTCCATCCTATAAGTATATGGAATCTGTATATGAGGTATTTAAAGAAAACTACCCTAATATAAAAACTATGACTCAAAGTAAAGCTATGACAGAATTAGAAAGGGAAGATTTTTTAGATGAATTTATATTAAATCCTAAAGAAACATTAGTAGTATTTGCAGTTTTAGGAGGGATTTTCTCTGAAGGGATTGACCTTAAAGGAGAAAGACTATCAGGGGCAATAATAGTAGGTGTAGGACTTCCTAGAATATGTTATGAAAGGGATATAATAAAGGATTATTTTACAAAGAAAAAAAATCTAGGTTTTGAATATGCATATATGTATCCAGGAATGAATAAGGTTTTACAAGCATCAGGTAGGGTTATAAGGACTCATAATGATAAGGGAATAGTTTTACTTATAGATGAGAGATTTATCTATAGAGGATATAAAAACTTATTTCCTAAAAAGTGGTTTCCTTATAAGTTAGTTAAAAATAAAGAGAATCTAGAAAGGGAAGTTAAAAACTTTTGGAAATAATTTTGAGGGGCTAACCCCTCAAAACTTTAGCTGCCTTTTCAATACCTTCTTTAGGAGCAACTAAAAATACTTGGTTTCCTGCATATATCTTTTTATCTCCCCTAGGTATTATAAGTCTATCTTCTTTTATATCGAATATACCTGCTATAACACAGTTATTTGGAAATTTTTTATGACTTGCTATTTCTGATATTGTTTTACCTGAACATTTTGCCTTTTTAGGTATCTTAATAATGGAGATTTCAGCTTTTCCGTTTCTTAAAGATGCAACCTTTCTTATATCTGGCTGATTAATATCCATAATAAACTTTTCAACCATCATATCTACTCCAGCAGCTATATTAGTAGCACCTGCCAGTTCATAGGCATTTTTATATTCTGGTTCTCTCATTCTTACGAATATATCTTTTACATTGAAGTTATTTGCAAGTAAAGTAAAAACAAGATTATCAGAATCATATCGCATAACACTTAAGGCAATATCACATTTATCAATTTTTGCATCCTTTAAAACTTCTATGTTTGTTGCATCTCCATGGATAGTAATTGCACCATAATTTGAATATATTTTCTCACAAGTACTTTTATCTTTATCTATTACTACAACGTCATGGTCTTTAACTAAACTTTTAGCAACCTTACGTCCAACGATACCTCCACCAGCAATGATTATATACATAAACAAACCTCCTTTTATTTCCAAGCCTTTCTACTGAATATAATAAATATAGGTAATATTTCTAATCTGCCAGCTAACATTCCAAAAATATAAGTTATTTTTATAACTGGGGATAGTGAAGCCATTTTTTCTACACTAAAATAAAATGGACCTATATTACCCACAGCTGATAACATTCCTGATAATGATTCTAAGGCTCCTAAATCAGAAAATACTGACGTTATACCAGAACCAACTAATATTAAAAGTAACCATGCAAAGAATAAAGCAGCTATTTTAAAAACTTCATTATCTTCAATAATTGTTTTATCTAAAGTTATAGGTAATACAGTATTTTTAGGTAAAAATATTTTCTTAAGTTCTCTAATAAATAGCTTATATAATGTTACAATCCTAACAACTTTAACTCCCCCTGCAGTTGAACCTACACAGCCTCCTATTAACATTAGGATTAAGAAAAGCTCTTTAGCAATTGTAGGGAAAAAGTTACTTCCAATATACTCAGTACCATATCCTGTTGTGGTCATAACAGATATTACTTGAAAAAGGGTTGTTCTAATGTTTTCTTCAATACTAGATATATCACTTATATAAGCTTTACTAAAAAGTATTATAATAGTTACTAGTAGTATTATTCTATAGTAATATTTAGTTTCAGTGTTTTTAAAAAATTCTTTTATATTGCCTGTTAATATTTTATAGTGGATAAAAAAGTTTATTCCACCAAGAAACATAAAGATAATAAATACATATTCTATTATCCTATAATTAGAATGTCCCATTAGCTTGAAATTAGCTATACTTTGGTCATAATTTGAAAAACCCCCTGTGGATAGGGTCGTTAGACTATGTATAATAGAATCAAATAATGAAACATCTAAAGAAAACAATATAAAAAGCTCTAGTAGGGTAAGAAAAATATAAATGCTCCAAAGAATCTTTATCGTTTTATAAATATTAGGTACTGGTCTAGACATATTTATTTTATGACTTTCAGCAGTAAAAACCTGCCAAACATCTCCCTCATTTCTAAAGGTTACAAACAAGAAAAATGTGAGTATACCAAGACCTCCTAGCCATTGGATTAAACTTCTCCAAAAGAGTATTGATTTAGGCATATTATTAAGGTTTTCAAATACAGTTATACCTGTAGTAGTAAATCCACTAACTGATTCAAAGAAGCTATCGATAAAAGATTTATCTAGTGCTATTTGAAAAGGTATAGATCCTATTAAAGATACAATTACCCACCCTAAAGTACAAAGAATCATACTTTTAGCTAAATCAAGCTTTAAATAACTTTTATCTATAAGTAAATTTAAAATAATACCAATAAAAATAGATATAATACTAGGAATGATATAGGCTTTATATAAAGTAGGGCCTTCATCATAGATAAAAGAAAAACTTAATGGTAGAAATAATATAATCCCAAGTAAAAGTAATAGGGAACTTAAAACATAAAACATTGCTGAAAATCTTTTTAAAACAGTCATTTTAACCTCCTGTTTAATAGACTTATTAATGTTTATAATAGTTTTAATTTATTTATACATAGAAAGGTTTATTATAAGAGAAAAAAGTATGGAATAATCTTAATTTTTATTATATCATAATGGAAAATATTACGAATACAACCGATAAATATAGTAGTAATGCTAAAATATGTTACATCATGAATATATTTGGGTATAATATAATTAGGAATATTTTTTGTTTAGTTTAATATCATATCATAATGGTAAATATTTTTTTAGTTTTTAATAAATAAAGGGGGTATTTAAGATGTTAATTAAAGAGATAATTGAAAATGCTAAAAAGGAAAGGGAGAAAAAGCAGAAAAAGGAAACTGCTAAGAAAGTAGGAATTGGTGTAACTATAGGTAGTGTGGTTGGATCATTAGCAGGAGTGTTATTTGCACCTAAATCCGGTAAGGAAACAAGGGAGGATATAAGTGAGAAAACAAAGGAAACAGCAGAGTATGTAAAAGAAAATATTGATAATACAGTGGATACTATAAAAGTAAAAAAAGAAAATTTAGAGAAAAATGTAAAGGAATCTATAGATAAAGCTAGAAATAAAAAAGAGAAGGTGTCTGAGGATTTAAAAGAAGGCACAGATAATATAAAAGAGGATATTGATGATACTAAAGAAAAGGTATCTAAAGATTTGAAATAAGTTTAAGGGGTGCTTAGATTGCAAATAACATTTGAACTACAAGACTTATTATTCCTTCTTGTATTAGTGGGAATAGTATTAGGAGTATACTTAATTATAGTATTAAAAAACTTGAATAACGCAATTAAGGGTATAAACAGAGTCGTTGAAAAAAACGAAGAGGATATCAACAAAACTGTGGCTAATTTACCTAAAATTGTGGATAACACAAGTAAAATAACAGATGAAGTTAAAGAAAGTGTGGATAACGTTAATTCAATTACAACTAAGGTTAAAGGCGGTGTAGATACTGCAAGTGAAACTGTAAGTCAAACTGCTTCAACTGTCAAGGAGAGTGCAGCCGATGTTACTACATACGTAACCTTAATAACAGAGGTAATTAAAGCTGTAGCTAATAAGTTTTCAAAATCTAAATAAACCTCAGAGATTTTCTGAGGTTTATTTTTTTGACCATTTATTTGCTTTTTCAGTTATTTTTTTATTAATGGATCTTTACCTTTACAGTGATCTTCTATTTCATAGGGAAGTACTTGAATCTTTCTTTTATTTTCCAAATTATCACGCTTTTTAAAAGTGGCTAATCTTATATAATTCAATAAAATTTTAAAATTTCCTTCTAAAATTAATTATTTTTTGATTTTTGTTAAGATTTATTGTATACTTAAATAGCTGGAGAAAATGAAGAAACACATATAATACAAAATATAGAAAAAATATAAAAAAATTCAATCAACAAAAGGTTGACATATAATTATATTTTGTGTATAATATATACTTGTCGGGTTAACGACAGAAAAATAGAATATATCTCGTGGAGAGATGGCTGAGTCTGGCTGAAGGCGCTCGCCTGGAAAGCGGGTAGACGGCTTCCCGTCTCGGGGGTTCGAATCCCCCTCTCTCCGCCAGTTAAAAGTTTGCCGTGCTAGATGGGGAGGTAGCGGTGCCTTGTAACCTGCAATCCGCTATAGCAGGATTGAACTCCCAATCTAGGTTTACTCGTCGCAAGGTCTGCCCTAAGTAAGTGGCGTCGACGGTTGGGTCTTACGCAACGGGAACTCATGAACCCCGTCAGGTCCGGAAGGAAGCAGCGGTAAGTGAACTCTCTCGTGTGCCGTAGGGTCACCTGGCCTGAGCTAACTGCTTAGGTAACGCTTGTGGTGGTAAATCAAAATTGGGTGCACGGCTTAAAAATTTAAACTATGGTATATGCCATAGTTTTTTTATTGTTAAAAATGAACTAAATTTGGTATAATATATTTATTAATATAATTATGAAGGTGATTTAATGGGATATCAGGCCTTATATAGAAAATTCAGACCTAGGACCTTTGATGAAGTTTTAGGTCAAGAACATATAACTACAATATTAAAAAATCAAATACTTAATGATAATATAGCTCATGCTTATTTATTTTCAGGAACTAGAGGTACTGGAAAAACCTCAACAGCTAAAATATTTGCAAGGGCTGTTAACTGTGAAAATAATACTAATGGCAATCCATGTAATGAATGTGAAGTATGTAAAAAGATACAGGATGAAAGTATTATGGATGTTGTCGAGATGGATGCTGCTTCAAATAACAGCGTAGATGATATAAGAGAACTTAGAGAGAAGGTTAAATATTTACCCTCAAAGGGTAGATATAAAGTATATATTATAGATGAGGTTCATATGCTATCAAAGGGAGCCTTTAATGCTTTATTAAAAACTTTAGAAGAACCTCCTAAGCATTTACTTTTTATTCTTGCAACAACAGAACCACAGAAACTGCCAGCAACGATACTATCTAGATGCCAAAGATATGATTTTAAAAGATTAAATATGAAAGACATCGTAGATAATATGAAAACAATATGTAATGATATAGATGTTGAAATAGAAGATAGAGGACTTCACCTTATTGCAAGAAATGCTGATGGGGCTATGAGGGATGCTTTAAGCATCTTAGATCAATGTGTTTCCTTTGCAGAAGGAAAGATAACCCATGATTATATTCTTTCAATATTAGGTACAGTAAATAATGATGTTTATTTTGATATGGCTGACCATATAATAAATAAAGACCTTAATAAAGCTTTAGAGTTAATAGAATACATAGTATTAAACGGTAAAGATATAAAACAATTTATAAAGGATTTAATTT
>VEND01000097.1 GCA_009711765.1 Bacillota bacterium
CAAAACAATGGGCTATTTTGCTTATTTTTATGCAAAAAAATCAAATCTGTTAATAAAGATATTACTCCTATTTTACTTATCCACAACAAACTTTTCATCTACTCTCAAAAAAATGGGGAAACTCTAATTATCTATGATGTTTACGATGAACATGCTATAATATATAATGAAAATTTTAATCAAACATTAAGTGTAGGGGATAAGGTGGAAATTATACCTAACCATATATGTCCTGTGGTAAATCTCCATGAATTTGCCTATTTAATATCAAAGGGTCAAATTATAGAGAAAGTACCTGTAGACTGTAGAGGGAAGTTAAAATAGTGATCTGTAATGTTTTTATTTACATAAAAGCTAAAAGCCTGTATTTATATAAATATACAAGGCTTTTAGCTTTTTAACATACTAATCCTTTTTAAACCTGAGTCACATAAAGGAATAACCACATATGAAGGCATATCTCCATTTAATTGTTCATAAATTTTATAAGCATAAGTTTTTGTACCTTGGTAGAAAAATGGATTATATACATGACTAGCATAGAAACCTTCACCATTTTCTACTGCATTTAATGCTGCCTTTTGAGTATCTTCTCTAGTTCCTATTCATTCTGTAGTATATCTTCTTTTGAAAAATAAAAATGAAATTCATCTAGATTTAATAACCCTCCACAGTTACATTTAAAGATAAGTGTTTTAGGATCATATTTTTCCTACATTCATACTTAAGTGTTTTTCAAATGTTTTTAATTTGATTTTTAATATAAAATGGCTATATTAAAAAATTATCTTTTAAATAGTTCTATAAATTTTTTTATATATCCTTTTAATTTTTTATATAGACATAGGATTTAGATAATTACCGTTAGTTAATTTTACTTAGCAAATTTATGTATACGTAATATTAAGATTTAATGTAGTGGATGTAAATAGTCATTAATTTCTAAGTTGGATATTGTTATTATATATTAAGTTGATTATGTCTGATACATATACAAATTTTATTCCCTTCTTTTGTAATTTAGGATACATTGATTCTATAGCCTTTGCAGTAACTTTGCCACCTTCTATTCCAACATGACCTATTCCTATAGCGTAGCCTCTCTTTGATGCAATATCTCCTAATTTTTCTATTTGTTTTTTTATGTAATCTTTATCTTGAGTTCCATCAAGAAAGATATCACGGGTTGCAAATTTCACATGCATTTCTTTAGATATACTGGAAATTACAGAATGGGAAGTTGTTTTACTGTCAATAAAAAATAATTCTTTTTCTTTTGAAACTTTTAGTATAGATTTTATTACTCTTTCATTTTTTGTAGCCTTTGAGCCCATGTGATTATTCATACCTATAGCCTCAGGAATCTGAGATAAGCCATCTTTAATACGCTTTTCAATCTCTTTATTTGATAGATCGCAAGTAATTCCTTTAGGTCCTAGCCATTCTTTTTTTCCATGTTCAGGCTCCATTGGGATATGTAATATTATTTCTAAACCAGATTCATAAGCAGCCTTTGCATCACTTTCACTGAAAGGTTGAAATGGCATTACTGCTGCAGTTAATGGAATGTCTAGCTTAAGCATATCTTCTGTACCTTTAGCTTTATATCCAAAGTCATCTATTATTATAGCTACATAACTAGTTGTATTGACAGTTGTTGTTTTTGTGTTGTCAGTATGTATAATATAGAAAAAAAGAATAAGAGTTAGTATAAATATAAATAAAGAAAAACTTAAGGTTTTTTTTGAAATAATAATAAACATTAAAACCTCCTTTTTGAGTAATAAGATGATTGCTTATAGCTTATAGATATTCATAAATGCTAGATAAAGAACATAACATTTAGATAAATTATTTAATAAGAAAAATTAAATAATGAATGGTAAATTTTGAAAAGTTAAGAATTGACTAAGGTGGTCAAATGTAATATAATGTAATTGACCACTTTAGTCAATGATAATTTATGACATTAGGAGGTATTATAATGAACGAAGCTTTTGAAAAAATCGATATGGAAAAAAGGGATAGAATTATAAATTGTGCCTTTAAAGAATTTAGTAAATATAAGTTTGATAAAGCATCAACTAACAATATAGTTAAAGATGCTAATATATCTAAAGGACTTTTATTTTATTATTTTAATAATAAAGAAGACTTATTTAAATACTTATCAGAGTTTTGTGTAAATACAATACTAGAAGAAATAAAAAATAATATAGATTGGAATATTACAGATATATTTGAACGTGTGAAACAAGCAGTATTTTTTAAAATGAAAATAACTGAACGTTATCCTTATATATTTCACTTTGGCAAACTTTTATTTGATAGTGAATCAAAGGATGTAATTTTTAAAAATAAGGACTTAATGGAATTGAGTTCTAAAATTTATAGCTATAATATTGATTTTACAAAGTTTAAAGAAGAAGTAGAATTAAAAAAGGCAATAAATATTATTAGATGGACCCTTGAAAAATATGGAGAAGAGTCTTCTAATAGATTTAAAGGAATAGATAAAGAAATAGATTATGATGCTTTATTAGAAGAAATAAATAGTTATATAGAAGTACTAAGAATAGCTTTTTATAAAGGTGAATACTTATAATAGTTTTAATGTCTTTATATGTACATTAAAAAGGAGGTTTAATTTATGATTACTGTTAAAAATCTATATCATTCCTATAATAAGGATGACAACTTTGCTGTTAAGGATGTAAGTTTTAAAGTTAAAAAAGGAGAGATATTTGGCTTTTTAGGACCATCTGGTGCTGGTAAGTCAACAACACAGGGTATATTAACAGGACTATTAAAACTTCAAAAGGGGAATGTATCAGTAGCAGGTTATGACGTAAAAGAAATAAAACAAAAAATGTTTAATAAAATCGGTATGTCCTTTGAACAGTCAAATGTCTATAGTAAATTAACAGCTAAAGAGAATTTGGAGTTTTATAGAAAGTTATTTGATGTAGAGACTTACAAACCCGAAGAATTATTAAAGTTAGTAGGGTTAGAGGGTAAAGAGAATATAAAAGCAGGGGAGTTTTCTAAAGGAATGAAGCATAGATTAACCTTTGCAAGGTCTATGATTAATAATCCTGAACTTTGGTTTTTAGATGAACCTACAACTGGATTAGATCCTGCTATAGCATCACAAATCAAAGATATTATTAAACAAAAAAATGCTAATGGAGTAACGATATTTTTAACTACTCACAATATGTTTATAGCAGATGAATTATGTGATAGGGTTGCCTTTATTGTAGATGGTGAAATAAAGTTAATAGATTCACCAAAGAATTTGAAACTTCAATATGGAGATAATCTTATTGATGTAGAATACATTAATAATGGAGAGAGTATTATTGAAACCTATTCTACTGTTTTAGAAAAGGATAAAAAGACCTTAAAGAATATAATTGATAATTATGAAATTCAAACGATGCATACTAAAGAAGCTACTCTTGAAGAGATATTTATTAAAGTAACTGGAAGGGAGCTTATATAATATGAAATTATGGTATAGCTTTATTAAAGAAGTTAAACTTGCATCGAGGGGTTTTTATTTCTATATAGAGTTATTTATGGCTTTATTATTACTTTTGATTCTTATGTTTGTTGTACCTAAAAACTTTGAAAGTAGACAGTCAGAATATATTCATCTTGACTTACCTAAAACAGTGAAAAAAGCCTATATTAAAGAGATTAAGGATAAAGATTTAGATGGAAAAGTTGAAAAAGTAGAAATTAAAAATGATGATAAAGTAATTAATTCTAGATTATATAAAACTGAGGATAAAGAAATTTATATTATAGATGATAAAAAAGATGTAATTAAATTAGCAGATAAAAAACAAAAGATAGGTGCTGTTATAAAACTAGATAATAAAAATAATCTCGATTATGAATATTATCTACAAGGCTATGAATCTAAACGTTTAAAAAACTTAATTTTAATAATTCATAATGTAGGAACAGACACTATAAAAACTGTGTTTGATAAACAGGATGTAAGACCATTATCTACTGAATATGAAGCATTAACAGATAGAGAAAATCTGATACCTTCATTTTTAACATTTAATGGGAGCTTAATGGGACTATTTATTATTGCAGCTTATATATTTCTAGACAAACAAGAAGGAGTTATTAAAGCCTATGCAGTTACTGCTTCTACTGTAAGGGAGTATCTTTTAAGTAAAGTAGGAGTTCTTTTACTAACTACAATAGTATCAAGTTTCATTATTGTTGTGCCTGTAATGGGATTAAAACCGAACTATTTATTGTTATTAGTATTTCTCTTTGCTACCGGTTTTTTCGCTTCTTCTTTAGGTCTTTTAGTTGCAAGTTTTTATAAAAATATTATGCAAGCCTTTGGAACAATATATTTAATAATGATAGCTATGATTATACCAAATATAGCATATTTTATTCCAAGTTGGAATCCAACATTAATAAAAATTTTACCCACCTATCCTATGCTTGAAGGATTTAAAGAAATTATTAAGGAAAGTGGAGATGTTTCCTATATATTAACTGTTTCTTTAGTGTTTTTTATAGTAGGTTTAATATTATTTGAGATTGCTAATAAGCGTTATAAAAAGACACTAACTGTTTAAATTAGAAAGGAGGTTAGAAATGTTTAAAAAGGTATGGGCAATTTTTATGAGGGATTTAAAGGTAAATATAAGAGATTTTCTATCATTATATATATTTGTAGTACCATTACTATTTGCTATTGCTATTAATATATTTACTCCAGGAATTAATGATACAACGGTAAATTTAGCTTTATTAGAAGGAGAAAATCCTAAGCAAATTTCTTATTTCAAAGATTTTGCAAAGGTTGAAGTTTTTAAAGATATTGATGAAATTAAAAAAAGAGTTGAAGGTAGAGATAATTTAGTAGCTATTCTTCCTGAGGGTGAAAAATATTATATTATGACACAGGGAAATGAGCCAGAGGGGATTGTTGAATACGCAAAACTCCTTAATACCTTTTTTCAGTTAGATGTACAAATTGAAGATTCAAATGCAGAGATTTTTGAGTTTGGTAGAACAGTACCACCACTAAAAAAATTACTAGTAAATACTAGTATACTTTTCATATCAGTATTAGGGGGTATGCTAATAGCTTTAAATATTGTAGAAGAAAAGGTTGACCGTACTATTAGTGCAATAAACCTAACACCTACTAGTCGTAAGTCTTTTATCCTTGGGAAAAGTATAATTGGTTTAATATTACCTATCTATGGTTCTATAGCAATAACTTGGATTACAGGATTTAAAAGTGTTAATTTCTTTCAGTTATTAATCATAGTTTTTGCTTCTACATTGTTAAGCTTATTAATAGGATTTATAGAAGGTATTAACAATGAAGATTTTATGAATGCAGCAGGAAGTATAAAATTATTATTCTTACCCTTAGCTGCATCAATTGTAGCCATAGAAATATTATCAGATAAATGGCAAAAGTTTTTTTATTGGAGTCCATTTTATTGGGCGTATAAAGGAAATGATATAGTATTATCACAAAATGGAAGTTGGCAGCAAATATTAATGTATTCAGGTATTGTTTTAGTTATATGTAGTATAGTATATATTTTTTTAGCACCAAAAATAAGAAAAGGATTAGAATAAGGGGGAATTTTTATGAATGCTAAAGCATTATTAGGTTTGTTAGCATTAATCTATAGTGGGTTTGTTATCTTTCTAACTATTAAGAAACCAACTAAGATATGGAGTATGAAAAAAATTCAATGGTTTGAAAAAGCTTTAGGTAAGAAGGGGACAGAGATTTTCTTTTATATTTGGTCATTATTATTTGTAGTATTAGGTATTTGGTTACTTACTAAATAATATTTAAATTAGTTTGCTGTTAAATTCAATAGATTGTATATTTAGAGGCGTAAGTCTCTTTTTTTTTGTAAATATATTAAGTACATTTAGTTTAATATTTTCTATGATAAAATATATTTTAGGGGGGTTTAATGTGAATAAAAAAATTAATGCAATGTATTTTAGTGCTACTGATACTACGAAAAAAATAGTAACAGGTTTAGCTAAAAATATTTCCTATAAATTTGATAAAAAAATACATAAAGAAATAAATTTTACATTACCTAAAATTAGAAAAAAATCAATAATTTTCACAGAGGAAGATATTGTTGTTATAGGAGTTCCAGTTTATGCAGGAAGAGTTCCTAATGTATTGCTTAGATATTTAAACTCAATTAAAGGTAATAATTCATTAGCAATTCCTATTGTTGTTTATGGTAATAGAAATTATGATGATGCATTAATAGAATTAAAAGATATTCTTAAGTTAAATGGATTTAATATTCCTGGGGCAGGAGCTTTTATAGGGGAGCATTCATTTTCTAAAAAACTTGCTAAGGATAGACCTGATGAGAAAGATATGGCTATAGTAAATGATTTTTCTAATAAAATATATAAAAAAATAAGTGAAAATAAAATAAAAAGGGTAATTGTAAAGGGAAATAGACCCTATAGAAAGTATTATATGCCTAAAAATGAAAAAGGAAATCCCGTTGATATAAGAAAAGTAACTCCAAAATTAAATAATAATTGTATTGATTGTAAACAGTGTGTAGATCTTTGTCCTATGGGTTCTATTTATTTTAAAGATGTATCTAAATTAAATTATATCTGTATTAAATGCGGGGCTTGTATTAAAAAATGTCCTACTAATGCAAGATATTATGATGATAAGGATTATTTAAAGCATAAATATGAATTAGAATTAGAATTTAAAGAAAGAAAAGAACCTGATATATTTATATAATATTAATTTAAATGTATTTGATATAATAAATATATCATTTGAATTGAGGTGTCAAAATGTATAAAACAATTGGTATATTAGCCCATGTAGATGCAGGTAAAACTACATTTTCAGAGCAACTTCTTTATCATACAAAGAGTATTACAAAAAGAGGAAGAGTAGATCATAAGGATTCTTTTTTAGATAGTCATGAGATAGAAAAAGAAAGAGGAATAACAGTATTTTCAGATCAAGCTATAATGAATTATAAAGATTCAAGGTATTATTTAATAGATACTCCTGGCCATGTGGATTTTTCACAAGAAATGGAAAGATCAATTAAAGTAATGGATTATGCTATCGTTTTAGTTAGTGCAGTAGAAGGTATTGAAGGGCATACAGAAACAGTTTGGAATCTTTTAAAGAAACATAGGGTGCCAACTTTTTTCTTTATTAACAAAACTGATAGAGTTGGTTCTGATGTAGAAGGAGTATTTAAAGAAATTAAAAAAAATTTTACTAAGGATGTTTGTGATATAACAAGTTCTTATAAACAGGGTGAAATTAAAGATAAACTTAAGGAATTTATTGCAGAACGGGATGAGTTATTACTTGAAAAATATTTAATGGAGAGTTTTGAAAAAGAATTATGGTTAAGTAAAATGAAATCGATGATTAAAGAAAATAGAATTTTTCCATGTTCTAAAGGTTCTGCCTTGAAAGATATTAATATATTAGATTTTTTTAATAAATTTAATGAGTTAACTACTACAACATATTCAATAGATAAACCATTTTCAGGACAAGTTTATAAAATACGTTATGAAAATGAAACAAGACTAACTTATATTAAAGCTTTAAGTGGAAAATTAAAGGTAAGGGATGAATTAAGCTATGTCTATAAAGGTAATTCAATTGAAGAAAAAATCAC
The DNA here is from genome assembly GCA_009711765.1 of Bacillota bacterium. Classification (GTDB taxonomy): domain Bacteria; phylum Bacillota; class Clostridia; order Tissierellales; family MES13; genus MES13. The sequence continues at coordinate 7,713 of VEND01000097.1, forward strand.
TGAAATTAGATCCTATAGTGGAGATAAATATAATATAGAAAACGAAGTAGTAGCAGGGCAGTTATTTGCAGTAACAGGGTTATCCAATTTAAATACTGGAGATTTCTTAGGAACTTTAAAAGAAAAGGCAAATTATAAAATAATTCCAACCTTAAAATCTAAGGTGATATACGGTAAAGATATAAATGAAAAAAAAGTTTTTAATATTTTTAAAATATTAGAAGAGGAAGATCCCTCTTTAAATGTAATATGGGAGAAAGAGTTAAAAGAAATACATATTAAAGTTATGGGAACTATACAATTAGAAGTGTTAAAACAATTGGTGAAAAAAAGATTTGATTTAAAAGTTGAATTTGGTTTGCCTGAAATAATATATAAAGAAACTATAAATACAACGGTAAAGGGTTGTGGTCACTTTGAACCTTTAGGTCATTATGCTGAAGTTTATCTTAAGATAGAACCAGGAAAAAAAGGAAGTGGAATAGAATTTGAAAATGCTTGTCATGCTGATCATTTAACAATAGGACATCAAAATTTAGTAAAGCATCACATCTTTGAAAGAGACCATAAAGGCTTATTGACTGGTTCAGCTTTAACTGATATAAAGATAACTTTACTAACAGGACGGGCACATAATAAGCATACCAGTGGAGGTGATTTTAGACAGGCAACCTATAGAGCATTAAGACAAGGGTTAGAAAAAGCAAAAAATATATTACTTGAACCATATTATAATTTTAAAATTAAAATAGATTTAGACTATATGGGAAGAGTAATATCAGATATACAAAATGCATGTGGGAATTTTGATTCTCCTAAAACTATAGGTGATAAGACTATAATAACAGGAAAGGTACCAGTAGCTACCTTTATGGATTATAGTACAAAGTTAGCTTCATTTACCCAAGGTAAAGGGATAATAAATTTAACCTTTGCAGGTTATTATCCCTGTCATAATCAAAGGGAAGTTATAAAAAGAAAAGGATATAATAAAAATGCAGATCCTAATTACACATCATCTTCTATATTTTGTTCAAAGGGACAAGGCTATACAGTAACTTGGGATAAAGTAGAAGAAAAAATGCATAGTTTATAAATATAAAAAAATGGAGTGATTATTTGTCTTACCTTTTAAAAATAGCACCCTATATAGGTGGTTTTATAATTATAGTGTTTTTAATTTCTTTGGTTAATTTTTATTTTTATAGAAAAAGAAAGATTGATAAAGTTAAAATACTTAAATATATTATTGAGAGTGATAATGCAGTATCAAAACATACTCTACATAAAAAGGTCTTTAGCAATGAAAGTTTAAAATATGTAAATAATTTATTAAATGAACTTGAAACTGAAGATTTAATAAGAGAAATTAAATTAGGAAGTTTAAATAGTGACGGTCTTTGGGAATATAAAAATCAAGAGAATTAGTACGTTTTAAAGTATAGCTAAAAGGTTAGTTATACTTTTTGATTTTTAAAGTATTTAAAATAAATAATGTATTTATATAGATGACTATCTATGTTAAAATAAAATATATAAAAGAAAAGAAGGTGATTAAATGACAGATAAATCTAAATCATGTTGAACTAGTAAAAAAGATACCTCTAGTTTAGAGGTTAAACTAAAAAATAAAATCACTCAAAAAGATGAAGTTATAGATAATAAATGGATTAAACATGCCTTTGATGGACATTTAAATACAAAAATAGGTTTAATAAAACGAATAAAAACTTATATTAGCTTAAAAGACAAATTATTAAATTCAGCAGTTAGATTAGGGGTTAATAGAAATAATTATAAAATACAACCTGGAATTTATGCAGTAGGTAACCCAAATGAAAGATCTCAAGTTTTAGTAACTTCAAATTATAAGTTAACCTTTGATGAATTAAGAAAAAATTTATCTAGACTTGATGTTTGGATATTAGTATTAGATACTAAAGGAATTAATGTTTGGTGTGCTGCAGGGAAAGGGACATTTTCAACAGAGGAATTAATATATAGAATCAAAAAGCATAAAGTAGATAAACTTGTTGCCCATAAAAATTTAATACTACCGCAGCTTTCTGCACCAGGGGTTAGTTCATATAAAGTAACTAAGTATATTGGTTTCAAAATAAATTATGGACCTGTTAAAGCAAGTGATATAAATAAATTTTTGAATAATAATATAACTAAAGATATGAGAAAAGTTACATTTAACTTAAAAGAAAGACTTTCAGTCACTCCACTAGAGTTTGTATATTCAGTTAAATATATTCCTTTTATAATATTATTTTTTCTTTTTTTAAATATATTATCAGGTAGTAGTTTAATTGATGGATTAAAGGATAGTATAATAAATATTGTACCTTATATAGGGGCAATTTTTATAGGAACTATATTGTTTCCTATGTTAATTCCAATTCTACCATTTAGGATATTTTCATTTAATGGTATATTATTAGGAATAATTTATTGTATAATACTGTTTAATAATAAATACATATTATATGATAAACCCTTTTTATGGATAATTGGGAATTCTTTATTGTTAATATCCATAATTGCTTATTTAGCAATGAATTTTACAGGATCAACTACGTTTACCTCCCATTCTGGGGTAAGAAGGGAAACAATAATTACAATACCTATATTACTTTTACTAGTCCTAAGTGGAATAATATTAATTATATTAAATGCTTTTTAAGGAGTGAATAAAATGAGATATATAAAAGATATAGCAAATATAACCATGGATAAAGATAAATGTATAGGTTGTAAAATGTGTATTAAAGTATGTCCCCATGGGGTATTTTCTATAAGTGAAGGTAAAGCTTTTATTAATTATAAGGATAAATGCATAGAATGTGGGGCATGTAGTAAAAATTGTCCTAAAGAAGCAATAAAGGTAAGTGCAGGTGTTGGATGAGCTTATGCTATTATAAAGGGATGGCTCACTGGAAGTGAGTCTTGTTGTTAAATTAAAAAGCTTTAATATAAACTTAAAAAGAGCTATCAAAATGATTTTAAAACATTTTGATAGCTCTTTTTTAAACAAATTGATTAATTAAATTTTAATTATGTTTTTTAAATTTATCAGTTGATTTAAAATTACTTTTCTTTATATGATTACCTATAATGATTCCTGAAATAATTAAACCTAAACTTATAATATGAATATATGAAATGTCTTCATTAAGAAAAAGTCCTGCTGCTAAATTACTAAAAATAGGAGTTAAATAATATAAAATGGCCGCTTTTGAAGGACCTAGTGTATCAATTGTTTTATTCCATGAGAAAAATGATATTAACGAAGCAAATATTCCCACATATAAAAGGCTTAATATTAATGTTAAGTCTATCGTTATAAAAGAACCACTTAACTTCTCACCTATATAAAAGGGAATTAAAAACCCCCATCCTATTAAAAATGTAGATATTAAAAAAGTTTCCATATCAAATTCTTTAGGCTTTTTCTTAACAAGGATATTGTAAATAGCAAAAACTATTGCTGCAAAAAGAGCATATATATCTCCTGGTGTAAAAGAAAAGGATAACAAGTTTTTAATATTTCCTTTGGATATAATAAAAAGCACACCACTTAAAGCAATAATTAAACCTAAAGCTTTATTTAAAGAGATTTTTTCATTACAAAAGAATTTTGCCAAAATTATAATAAAAACAGGTGAAGATGCTATAATTACAGCTAGATTACTAGCATATGTTGTGTGACTTCCAAAATATATTAATGTATTAAAAAGTGTAATACCTAAAAAAGACACTATTGAGAGATATTTTATGTTGGCTAAAATTAATTTTTTGTTCTTTATTAATTTTTTATAGGTGAATGGTAAAAGGGCAATCAATGCTATACTCCAACGCAAGAATGAAAGAGTAATTGGAGTGATTTCTTCATAAATTATTCTAGCTATTACAAAATTACCAGCCCATAAAATTGTTGCTATTATTGCAAATATATACCCTATTCCATTAGATAAATTAAATTTTTTAGTTTTCATTTTATCCTCCATAATATAAATTAATAAATAGATTATATAATAACTTTAATAAATTTAAAAATAAAATATATAATAATATAGAAATCTAGATGTAGCATTTTGTCGATAAATAAGGAATTATGCAATGATATATGATAGAATAAAAGAAAGTAAAGTGAGAAATATATATAAATAACCGTTGGAGGGAACATATGATAAAATTAATGGCTGATTCTACATGTGATTTGTCTTTAGATATTATTAAAAAATATGATATTAGTATAGCACCTTTAAATATAAATATTGAAGGTAAGACTTATAAAGATAGAATAGATATAAAACCAGATTTTTTTTATAGTATAATTGAGGAATTAGATGAATATCCAACAACTGCCATGCCAAGTCCTAATGAGTTTTTAGAAATAATAAATAATGCAGTTAAATCTGGCTATAAAGAAGTATTATGTATATGTATGTCAAGTGGTACTAGTGGGTCTTATCAGTCTGCTGTAATTGCAAAGGATTACTTTTTTGATAACAATCCTGATTCTAGTATTAAAATTCATATTGTAGATTCAAAATGCATGAGTCACGGTAGTGGTTGGTTATTATTAAAAAGTGCTTTATTAAGAGAAAGCGGCGCAACATTTAAAGAGTTAGTTAAGTTTAATGAAACTTATAAAACAAGTGTTAAACATTTTCTTTCAGTTGATGATTTAGACCATTTAATTAAAAGTGGTAGACTTACAAATGCTAGTGCTTTTATAGGTAAGATATTAAAACTTAAACCTATAATGACAATGAGAAAAGGAAAAGGTGCAATTGTAGCTAAAGTAAGGGGACGAAAAAAAGTATTAAAACATTTCATTAGTGAATTTAATAAAAGAAATGATAAAGATATTACAGACTTTATAATAATTGGATATACTTCTGATATAAAAATAGCTGAAAACTTAAAAAATAGGATTATTAAAAATACAGATTTCAATGGAGATATTCATATTATGCAAATGGGAGTATCAGTTGGAACCCATGTTGGTTTAGGTGCAATATCTATGTTTTTTGTTGAAAATGGTCACAAAAGGGATGGATTATTAGTTAATGAGGTACATGAAATTATGGAAAAAAGAAAAAATTTAATAGGAAAAATTAAATCAAAAAATAAATAAAAAGTGGGGTTAAAAAACTATCTTGTAAGTTAATACTTAAGATAGTTTTTTTATTATTTCGATAATAAATAGTTTTTAGTGGTATATAATATATAACAAGAATTTGAGGTGATACTATTGTTTAATAAAGTTATTAAAAAGGCAACCTTTGCAGGGGGATGCTTTTGGTGTATGCAACCTCCATTTAATAAATTAGAGGGAGTTTTAGATGTGAAAGTAGGATATATAGGAGGATATGTAAAAAATCCTACCTATACCCAAGTGTCATCAGGTAATACAGGACATATTGAAGCTGTGGAAATAAAATTTGACTCTGAAATAATTAGTTATAATGAATTATTAGATGTATTTTGGAAACAAATTGACCCAACCGATGAAGGAGGACAATTTGTGGATAGAGGAAGTCAGTATAAAAGTGCTATATTTTATCATAATGATAGGCAAAAGAGATTAGCCATTAAATCAAAAAAGAAACTTAAAGAAAGTAAGCACTTTGATAAACCTATAACTACTAAAATACTAAAAGCTACAGAATTTTATAAAGCAGAGGAGTATCATCAAGATTTTTATAAAAAGGAAAACTTAAGATATAAACTTTACAAAAAAGCTTCTGGTCGGGAACAATTCATTAAGAAGAATTGGAGTAAAGAATAAAGCAGCATCAATATTGATACTGCTTATTTTTTATATATACACTTTTTTTAAAGGAGTTATTCCTTGCATTGCAAGAAGAAGTCTTTTTTCTACTTCATCCCAGTTTATTAACTCCCACAAAGCATTAATATATTCTTTTCTTTTATTTTGGTAATCTAGATAGTAAGCATGTTCCCAAACATCGACTACTAAAATAGGTATACTACTCCACTGGGTTAAATTTTGATGTTTTTCAGCCTGAAGAATAACAAGCCTTCTCCATGCAGGATTCCAGGCTAATATCCCCCAACCTGAAGCCTCTACTTTTGAAGCACTTTCAATAAATTGCTCTTTAAATGATTCAAAACTACCAAAAGAAGTTAAAATTTGATTATAAGTTAAAGGTTTTATTTGAGTCTTTTTATTTAAAGGAGCCATAATAGTCCAGTAAATACTATGAAGTATATGTCCTGAACCATTAAATGCTATTTCATTTTCTAAGTATTTAATTAGACTAAAATCTTTGTTTTTTCTTGCATTTACAAGTTGTAATTCTGCTTTATTTAAACCATCAACATAACCTTTATGATGTTTATTGTGATGTATTTTAACTGTTTCAGAGCCTATTATTGGTTCTAATGCATTATAAGGATAGGCTAGAGGTGGTAGTTTATGTTGACCAGGTAAAATTATATAATTTTCCATTTTAAAACCTCCAATTAATTTTATTTTAATTTATATTATTCTTATATGAAATTAATAGTGTGAAAGAATAAGAAGAAAGTTTACACATACCACTCTGGGGTATATATTTTATAACATAAAAATTAAGGGAAGGTGTTAAATATGGTAGCAAATTTATTAAAGGGAGTTAAAAAAGGTTTACCCTTTTTATTATTAGTATTTATAGTTTTGGGTTTGATATTTGGCTATTATACAAATCCTAGTTTTCTAAAAAATTATGTAACTATAGTTTTATTTATTATGATATATCCTATGATGATAAATCTAAAAGTTACTGATGTTTTTAAAAGTTTTAAAAATAAAAAGGCAATAGCATTAAGTTTAGGGATAAATTTCATTATAGTTCCTATAACAGCATTTTTATTAGGAAAAATATTTTTTAGTGATGAGCCTATGCTACTTACAGGTATAATATTAATAGGATTAATACCAACAAGTGGAATGACAGCTTCATGGACGGGGCTTGCTAAGGGTAATTTAAAGCTTTCTTTAGTAATGATTTCTATAAATTTATTAATTTCTATTTTAATAATACCATTATATATGAAATTATTTTTAGGAAAGTTAATAACTATAAATACATTTATAATTTTTAAAAGTCTATTTAAAGTAGTAATAATCCCATTAATATTAGGGGATTTAACAAGAAGGCTTTTAATAAGGAAATATGGTATTAAAGGTTATAAAGATATAAAACCTAATTTTAGCGGAATAAGTTCTTTAGGTGTATTAGCTATAGTTTTTATTGCAATGGCTCTAAAAAGTAAAACTATAATAAATCAACTTAATTTAGTATTATTATCTATAATACCATTAATCATTTTATATATTATTATAATATTTATTTCTCATTTTCTTGGCAATAAATATTTATCTAATAAGGATAAAGTTGCTTTAGTGTATTCTACAACAATGAGAAATTTAACTATAGCTTTAGGGATTTCATTAGCATCTTTTGGAGAGAGTTTAGCAGTATTTTTAATTGCAATAGGCTATATAGTACAGCTTCCTATTGCAGCTTATTATATGAAAAGGTTTAGTGTAAAACAAAGTTAATAACATATAAAGGTATGGCTAATTTTTAGCTATACTTTTTTTGTATTTTAAATATTTAAGAAATAAATTTTTTTATAAGTGAAAGAATAATTATATATTAAGTATGAAAGGAAGTATTACATGTATACTAAAATAGGAACGATTGAAACAGAAAGATTAGTTTTAAAAGTTGCAAATGAGCTATTTGCAAGTATAATATTAAATTATTTTTTACGAAATAAAGAATTTCTTAATAAGTGGGAACCTAATAAAAAAGAAGATTTTTATACTTTAGATCACTGTAAAAAAGCATTAAATAGAGATCTACATGCTATGAACCAAGGTGATATTTTTAAAGTTTGGATATTTAAAAAGACCGATAGGACATTAGAAAAAACAATTGGTTCTATTATTTTAGATAATATTATCTGGGGGGATATAAAATCATGTCATTTAGGATATAGACTTGATAAAGATGAAATAAATAATGGATATATTACAGAGGGATTAAAAGCAATTATTGATTTTGCTTTTAATGAGCTTAAACTTCATAGAATTGAAGCTTATATTATGCCTAGAAATATTAGATCATTAAAAGTAGCAAGGAAACTTAATTTTTATGAAGAGGGTATAGCGAGGGAATATATTAGGATAAACAGAAAGTGGGAAGATCATAAAAGAATGGTTTTATTAAATAATAAAAAATAGAATTTAAAGGGAAACCTTTTTAATTATAAATCTATACTTATAATTAAATGTAAAGAGGTTGATATGATGAGAAATGAGTTTAATCCTACTCAAGGTGAGAATATTTGGTCTGACTAGAAAAAAAGGTTGGATGAAATTAAATCTTGAAAAAATACATTAGAATAAATAGAAAAAATCTAGGATAATTAGAAGAATTGTTATTTTAAAACAAATGTGATCCCATTATTTATAATGATTTACATAGTATATGACCAAGCATATTTTATAAAGAATTTAAAAAGATTATATGGAAAAACACCTAAAGTTTTGTAAGCTTTTAAAGTATTTTATATAATTGATTAGCCCACAAAATATTAAAAAAGTGTAATATTAGTGATTATACAAATAAATTTAGGATATATAGGTATTAAGGGATTATATAGATTTATTTTAAATTCTAAGGGAGGATATTATGCTTTATAGAGAATTTGGAAAAACAGGTAAAAAGGTTTCAATATTAGGCTTTGGTTGTATGAGATTTCAAGTAGTTGATGGTCAAAATGATAAAATTGATGAAAAGAAAGCTATTAAACAGGTTAGATATGCTATAGATAATGGAGTAAATTATATAGATACAGCATATCCATATCATGATGGTATGAGTGAAGTAGTTACAGGAAAAGCACTAAATGATGGATATAGAGATAAAGTATATTTAGCTACAAAACTTCCTTCTTGGTCTATAGATAGTAGAGAAGATATGGATAAAATATTAAATGAACAATTAGAAAAATTAGGGACTGATTATATAGATTTTTACCTAGTACATGCTTTAACTAAGAAAAGGTGGGAAAATGTAGTTAAACATGATGTATTTGATTTTCTTGATAAAGCAGTAAAAGACGGGATAATAAAATATGTTGGTTTTTCATTTCATGATGAATATCCCCTTTTTAAAGAAATAATAAATTCTTATAATTGGGATTTTTGTCAGATACAATATAATTATATGGACCAGAACTATCAAGCAGGAAAAGAAGGTTTAAAATTAGCTAAAGATAAAAATTTAGGAATTGTAATAATGGAACCTTTAAGGGGAGGAAGTTTAGTAAAAAATGTTCCAAAGGATATTCAAGACATTTGGGATAAGGCAGATATTAAAAGAACACCAGCTGAATGGGGATTAAGATATTTGTGGGACCATCCTGAAATTAGCGTTGTACTTAGTGGTATGAATAATATGAACCATATTAAAGAAAATATAGATAGTGCAGAAATGGCCTATAGAAATTCACTAACCGATGATGAAAAAGACATAATCAAAGAAGTAAAAAATATTTATGAAGATAAAATGGTTGTAGGTTGTACTGATTGTAAGTATTGTATACCATGTCCTGAAGGTGTTGATATACCAGAATGTTTCACACAACTTAATAATGCTTCGATGTATAATGATATAAAAGGGGCTAAGTTTCATTATAATATCTTAACAGTTAAACATGATAAAGAAGCTTCTAGATGTGTAGAGTGTGGAGAATGTGAAAAGAAATGTCCTCAAAATATAGAAATAAGAAAAATGTTAAAAAAGGCTGTAAATACATTTGAAAGGTAATAGTTTGAAAATATACTTGTTAATATGCAATAAATAGTATATAATGGTACTATTGCATAGCGACCATTATAAAGCAGCGAATGAAATGGTTCATTTGTTGCTTTTTTACGTTAAATAAAACTTATATGTTATTAAATAATGGGTAATAATATATAAAAAGAGTTAAAGAAAGGAATTAGATAATGAAAACAGTAAAGTTTAATGAACTAAATTTATCAAAACAGTTAGAAAGAGCAATTCAAGATATGGGGTTTGAAGAGGCAACTCCAATTCAATCTAAATCAATACCGAAATTAATGGAAGGTTTAGATGTAATCGGACAGGCGCAAACTGGGACAGGGAAAACAGCTTCCTTTGGTATTCCGATTTTAGAAAAAGTAAACACGAAAGATAAAAATGTGCAAGCTTTGATACTTTGTCCAACTAGGGAGTTAGCTATTCAGGTTTCAGAAGAAATAAGAAGGTTAGGAAAATATAAAAAAGGTATAAAGACCCTTCCAGTCTATGGAGGACAACCGATAAATAGACAGATTCGCGCATTAAAAAAGGGAGTTCAAATCGTTATAGGTACTCCTGGTAGAGTTATGGACCATATGCGTAGAAAAACTTTAAAGATTAATAATCTTAAAATGGTTGTTTTAGATGAAGCTGATGAAATGTTAAATATGGGTTTTAGAGAAGATATAGAAACTATTTTAGATGATACTCCAAATAAAAGACAAACAGTTTTATTCTCTGCAACGATGCCTAGGGCTATAAAAGATATAGCAAAAAATTACCAAAATAGTCCTAAAACTATAAAAGTAGCTCATAAAATGGTGACTGTTCCTAGTATAGAACAATATTATTTCGAAATTAAAAGAAGTAATAAATTTGAAATATTAACTAGACTTATAGATATTCATAATCCAAAATTAACCCTAGTATTTTGTAATACTAAAAAGAAAGTAGATGAATTAGCAGGTCAATTACAAGGAAGAGGCTATTTTTCAGATGCTTTACATGGTGATATGAAACAAAGACAAAGAGATAGAGTTATGAATAAATTTAGAAAAGGAAATGTTGATGTATTAGTAGCTACTGATGTTGCAGCAAGGGGTATAGATGTTGATGATATCGAGTTAGTTATTAATTATGATGTTCCACAGGATGAAGAATACTACGTTCATAGGATAGGTAGAACTGGAAGAGCTGGACGTTCAGGAAAGGCTTATACTTTCGTAGTGGGAAGGGAAGTATATAAGTTAAAGGACATTAAAAAATATACAAAAACTAAGATTAAAAGAAGGAAAGCACCATCAGTAAGCGATGTTGAAGAAGCAAAATCAAGAATAATATTAAATCGAATTAAAGATATAGTCGATAATGATAATTTAAGTAAAGAAACCCATTTAATAGAAAAGTTAATTGATCAAGATTATACATCTATTGATGTAGCTGCAGGGTTACTTAAAATGGTTATGGGACAACAGGAACAAGAAGAAGTAGCAGAAGACGAATTTGAAGATACAGGTGCTGAACCGGGGATGGTAAGATTATTTATAAATATAGGTAAAAAGCAAAAGGTAAGACCTAAAGATGTTTTAGGAGCTATTGCAGGAGAAACTGGAATGCCAGGAGAAGTAATAGGTACTATTGATATCTTTAATAATTATACTTTTGTTGAAGTACCTAAAGAATATGCTAAAAAAGTATTAAAGGTAATGAAGAAAAATAGAATTAAGGGTAAATCCATTAGTATAGAGCCTGCAAATAAAAAATAATTTTAAAACTGCTTTTAAAAGCAGTTTTTTATTTTGTCCAAATTAATATTTATTAAATTAATTACATTAAAAACCTTATAATAAAAAGATGTGACTTAGTGAATAATAAGTATATTTTTAATGAAAAATAAGAAAGAATAATAATAACTATACTGGAGGAAATCATATGAAATTAGTTTCAGGAGATATGGTTTGGACAAATCTAAGTAATATACCTATTAAATATAATTATTTAGACAAAAACATAGAATGTGATGTACTTATAATAGGAGCAGGAGTAACTGGCGCTATAGCTTCTTATTATTTAACTAAAGAAAATATAAATACAGTTATGGTAGATAAAAATATAGTAGGTTATGGAAGCACAAGGGCATCAACATCTATTTTACAATATGAAATAGATACTGATTTAGTTGGGTTAAAGGGTTTAATAGGTGAAAAAAAGGCAGTTAGAGGATTTAAATTGTGTGAAAAGGCAGTTTATGATATAAAAAATATAGTTAATGATCTTGATGATGATTGTGATTTTACATTAAAAGAGTGCTTTTATTATACAAAAAACTCTTCAGAAGTTGACTTATTAAAAAAAGAATATCAGTTAAGAAAAAAACATGGTTTTGATGTAGAATTTTTAGGAAAGGAAAAATCTAAAAAGTATTTTTCTTTTCCTATAGAAGGTGGTATTTATTCAAACAAAGGAGCAGCTCAAATAAATCCTTATAAGTTTACCCATGCCTTAATAAATAAAGCAAGAAAAAAGAGTCTTAGAGTTTATGAAAATACTAGGATAGATAAATATTTTATAGAAAATGATCATGTAGTATTAAAAACTAATAATGATTTTTTAATAAAAGCAAAAAAAGTTATAATAGCTACAGGTTATGAAGGTAAAGATTTTATAAAAAAAGACATTGTTAATCTTACTAGAACATTTACAATAGTAACTAAACCAGTAAAGAAATTTCTAGGTTGGTTTAATACATCTATAATTAGGGATAATGAGGATAGTTATACTTATTTAAGGACGACTAAGGATAATAGAATAATTATAGGTGGAGAAGATATTAAAATAGGTAATGAAAACAGTAAAATATCTAATTTAACAAATGATGACTTAATTGCAAAGAAAAAGTATGATATATTATCTAATAAACTTAAAGGATATTTTCCAGGGATAAATGATATTGAAATAGAATATAGATTCAGCGGAGTTTTTGGAGTCACTAAGGATGGTCTTCCATATATAGGTGAGTATGATAAATGTCCTAATTTTTATTTTTGTCTTGGATATGGTTCAAATGGTATAATCTACTCAGTATTAGGAGGACAGATAAATAGAGATATTATCTTAAACAAAGATAATCCAGATAAAGAATTATTTAAATTTAATCGATAAAGTCAGTCAAATTAGGCTGACTTTTATTTGTGTATAATTTTATCATTAGTTATAATTAATTTAAATAAAAGAAAATCATTTAAAGGATGATAATATGAACTTAGATAAAAATAAAGTAGTTGTAGGTTTAAGTGGTGGAGTTGATAGTACAGTAGCAGCTTATTTACTTAAAAAGAAAGGATATGATGTAATAGGGATTACTTTTAAACTTTCTGAAGAGTTTAATATTTATGAAGCTAAGAAAGTTTCTGAAAAATTAAATATTCCTTTATATATAAAAGACTATAGTGAAGAATTTGATTTAGTCGTAAAAAGTGAGTTTGCTAGAGAATATCTCAAAGGTAGGACGCCTAATCCTTGTGTTACATGTAATAAATACATAAAATATGATAAAATGCTTAAATTTGCTAAAAGTATAGGAGCATATTATATTGCAACAGGTCACTATGCTAATATTATATACGATAAAAGTATTAATAGATACAAAATATATAAGTGTAAAATTAATTTAAAAGATCAATCATATGTATTATATTCATTACCACAAAACATTTTAAAGCATACTTTATTACCCCTTGGAAATTTCAAATCAAAAAAGGATGTAAGGGATATTGCAAAACTTATAGATATAAATATTTCAGAAAAAAAGGAAAGTAAAGGTATTTGTTTTATACCTAATAATGATTATGTTTCTTATATAAAAAATAAATTTAAAGGAGAGATTTTAAAGGGAAACATAGTAGATTTAAATGGTAATGTTTTAGGAAAACATGATGGGATAATAAATTATACCATAGGACAAAGAAAGGGACTTGGTGATTTCAATAAGAGGATGTATGTGATAGATATTAATCCAGATAAAAACGAAGTTATTTTAGGAAGTGATAATGATACCTTTGTAAAGGGGCTTATAGCTAAAGAAGCTAACTTTATATTATCTGATAAACTAAAAAAGGATATAAAAGTTAAAGCTAATATAAGTCAACACGGATTTTTATTTGATTGCAAAGTTTTTAATTACGAAAAAGAAAAAATTAAAGTTATATTTGAAAAAAAAGTAAGATCAGTAGCGCCTGGACAGTCTATCGTATTTTATGATGATGATAAATTAATAGGAGGTGCAGTAATAGATTATATAATAAAGTAAATATCCCTAACTATTTTTAAAGCATATACTATTATAAAAATAGTTTAAAAAGGGATGATAATATGAGTCTTGTTAAATTTCCATTGTGTATTAAAACTCAATTATATTTAAAACCAAGGATAAAGATGTATTATCCTTTAGTTTATGGATTATGTGATTATATAATACAACAGAAGATAAATGGTCAAATATATAAAAAAATGTTTTATTTATTTAATGAAGTAAGACATCTTAATTTACCTACTAATATTGAAGGTTCTTATGAGATAAAAACAAATGAAAGGAATGTATTAAGTTTATCTTTAACAGCTTTAGGAGATTTTAAAGGAGCCCATCCTAAAACAGTAATTAAATCTCTTAACTTTGATGTAAATATAGGTCAAAACTATCCATTAAAGGATTTATTTAAACCTGGAAGCGATTATATTGAAAGGATATCAGATATAATAAAAAAAGAAATTAACGAAAGAGAAATACCTTTAATAGAAGATTTTAAATCAATAAGACCTAATCAGGATTATTATATAGCCGATAAAAATTTAGTAATATATTTTCAACAGTATGAAATATCACCATATTATGTTGGATTTCCTTACTTTTCAATACCTATTTATTATTTAGAAGATATTATTAAGGAAAATAGTATATTAGAAAGAATGATTCGTTTCTTTTAACAGACCAACTTGGTCTGTTAACTTTTTTAGAAAAATTTTAAAAAACATGACATTTGTCCTTTAAAATATTTAAAGTATGAAATATACTATTTGAGGGAGGAAGGAAGATGAAAAGAATATATGATGAAAAACTACTTAAATATTATATAGAAATATTTAGAATATATGATTACTTAGATGGTGATATACTTGAAGATATGAAGCTATTTAAGTATGAAAAAGGAGAAGTAGTTTATAAAGAAAATGATAAGATTAATTATTTTTACTTTTTAGTAAAGGGCAGATTAAAGATATATGTATTGCAGGAAAATGGAAAAAAGTTATTGCTTCGTTTTAATAAACCCTTGGCAATTTTAGGTGATTTAGAATATTTAAATAATTACACAATAAAAACTAATGTTGAGTCTTTAGATAGTTCTTTACTTATAGGTATTGATATTAATGTATTAAGAGAAAAGACAAAGGATAATATCAAATTTTATAGATTTATTATAAAAAATTTGAGTCATAAGTTATATACTATATCTAATTCATCTTCCATTAATTTACTATACCCAGTAAAAAATAGGTTTGCTAGTTATTTAGTATCAGTATTAGATGGTACTAAAAAAGAGATAATGACAAGCAATTATATAGAATTAGCAAATCTTTTAGGAACAAGTTATAGACAATTAAATAGAGTTATAAATGATTTAATTGAAAATGGTATTATAATTAAAGAAAATAAAGAAATAAAAATTATAGATTATAATAAGTTAAAAACATTATCTAAAGGTTTATATAAATAAGGAGGGTTTTATGGTAAAGGGGATTATATACTCAGTATTAGCCGGTGTATTAATATGTATTCAAGGAATTTTTAACACAAGAGCAAGTGAAAAAATGGGGCTTTGGACAACTAATTTTTTAGTTCATGGTTCAGGAATGTTGGCTGTTTTTATTATTTTATTACTCCTTGGAAATAATGGCTTAACAAGCTTTACTAAAGTTAATAAATTATATCTTTTAGGTGGAGTTATAGGAGTTGTTATAGTATTTAGTGTAATGAAAGGAATAACCCTTTTAGGGGCTAGTTATTCAATAACTATAGTATTAATTGTTCAAATAATTATATCAGCTTTTATAAGTAATTATGGCTTGTTTAATGAAGCGGTAATTTCTTTAGATATCACTAAGATTATAGGGTTAGGTTTTATGGTGCTTGGTATAGTATTGTTTCAATTAAGATAATTTTAATATGGTTTCTTTAATTTCTTTATCTGTTACTTGCTTAAATTCATGATAATAATTTCCTACAGAATAAAACTTATTAGGTACATATAAACAAATAACTTCATCAACTTCTTTTTTTAATTTATCTATAGATATCTTAGGAGCAACAGGTACAGCTATTATTATTTTTTTTGCCTTTTGTTTTTTTAATGATTTAATAGCAGCTTTTATTGTAAATCCTGTGGCTATACCATCGTCAATTATTATAACAGTTTTATTTTCTAAATTAGGAAACTTTTTATTTGGTCTATATTTTTCTATACGTTTACGGATTTCTTTTAATTGTAATAAAACTTCTCTTTGTATATATTCCTTTGAAATATTTAATTTTTTTACATAATTATTATCAATGAAATATGTCCCATCGGATGAAACTGCGCCTATAGCAATTTCTTTATTTGAGGGTGCTCCAATTTTTCTTGGCATTAAAAAATCCCAGTCTGAATTAAAGTTTATTATCGTGCTATAAGCAACAATTAAGCCTCCCCTTGGAATAGAAAGGATTATGGGGGAATCTTTTTTATATTTTTCTAGTTTATTTCTTAATTTATTCCCTGCATCTAATCTATTTAAAAACATTATATCAACTCCTAAAAAAATATAAATATAGTTTATAACTTTTTTAAAAAAATATACAAAAAAAGTCTTCATAAAGAAGACTTTTTAACCTAATATTGAAATAGTTACATCTAAAAGATGCATTTTTTTATCTTTATATTTCCATAAAGAATTAACATATCCTAAAGTATCTGCATTTGATATACCTATAATTCTTTGTTTTGCTAAGAGTTCAAAACTATTATCTAAAGAGTATTGTATTGGAAAAAGACCTCCTAGATATAATATAGTTCCTTTAGTTGGTTTAATAAGCATACCATTATCATCATAAATATTTAATTCTTCATATAAATCTTTTTTATTACTAACATCAATTATAAAGGTTTTATCTAAACTATCATTAGATACCCTAACCTTATAATTATTCTCATAATTAATATCAAAATTAAGACCTTTATTAAATTTTTTATCATCAAATAACGGAAAAAGATTATTATTAAGATAACTAAAAAGATAATAGTATATATAACCTCCACTACCACCAGTAGGAATACTTAGGAATATATCATTTACATTCATATTATTAAAATCACCTAGAAAAATTTGAGGATTATAGCCACCATCAAATTCTAAGGGATAAATATTACACTTACCTGAAAAGCCATCTTTAACAGTTAGTTTCAAATTATATATAAAATTTGAATCAATCTCTTTTTTACCTGTTAGATAAATATAATCAGGTATTTTATCTCCGTTAACATCCCCTATTTTAAAATCAGCAATAACATTATTCATAGTATCACCCTTTTATTTTTTTATATTAAAGCAGTACTAAAGTATCTTTCAGCCCTATCAGCTAAAATAGTTACTATGTTTTTATCTTTAGCTTTTTTTGCTATTTTACTTGCAGCCCATATATTAGCTCCTGACGATGTACCAACTAAAGCACCCTGAACTTTAGCAATTTTTCTAGCCATATTTATAGCGTCGTCATCACTAACTTCGATAATATCATCTATTATAGAAGTATCTAAAATATTAGGGATAAATCCATCACCTATACCTTGAATTTTATGAAGTCCTGGTTCATGTCCTAATAAAGCTGACATGTTTTTAGGTTCTACTGCAATCACTTTACAATTAGGATTCTTTTCTTTTAAATATTTTCCCACACCAGCTAATGTGCCACCACTTCCAAGGCCAGAAATAAATATATCTACTTTACCATTTAATTGTTTCCAAATTTCAGGACCTGTAGTAAGGTAATGACATTTCGGATTATCTGGATTTTCAAATTGTTGAGCTAGAAAAAAATTACTATTTTTAGATATTTCTTTTACCTTTTTTATTGCTCCATAAATATTATCTTTACTAGGTGTAAGAATAAGCTTAGCACCTAAGGCTTTTATAATTTTCTTTCTTTCATCACTCATATTTTCTGGCATTACTATAATAACTTTGTAGCCCTTTTGTACACCTATTAAGGATAAACCTATCCCTGTGTTACCAGAAGTAGGTTCTATTATTGTCATGCCAGGGTTTAAATCTCCACGTTTTTCAGCTTCTTCTATCATATATTTAGCTATTCTATCCTTTATACTTCCACCAGGATTTAAAAATTCAGCTTTAGCATATATATTATATTTAGTCATGTTTTTAAAAGAAATAAGTGGCGTATTACCAATAATGTCTATAATATTTTTATTTAGCATTTTCTCTCCTCCACATATTTGGTTATAATAATCTATGCTTATTGACTAAAGAAAGTGATAACTATTGTGTTATAATTAACTAATAATAAATAATAAAAAGGGAGAGAAATAAATTTGATTTTAAGTGTAAGTAGAAGGACAGATATACCCTATTATTATAGTGAATGGTTTATTAATAGATTAAAAGAAGGGTTTGTTTATGTTAGAAACCCAATGAATTATCATCAAGTAAGTGAAATAGATTTAAGTAAAAATAATATTGATTGTATAGTGTTTTGGACTAAAAATGCAAAAAATATAATACCTAAATTAAATAAACTATCAGAGTATAATTACTACTTTCAATATACATTAACCCCTTATGATAATAATATAGAAAAGAATTTAAACAAAAAAGATGCATTTAATAATTTTATTAAACTTTCAAAATTAATAGGAAAACATAAAGTTATATTAAGATACGATCCAATAATTATTTCAGAAAATATTACAAAGGAATATCACTATAAAAAATTTAATAACTTATTAAAAAATCTTAGTAAATATACTGAAAAGTGTATTATAAGTTTTTTAGATATGTATAAAAAAACTAAAAATAATTTAAAGAATACTAATATAATAAAAATTAGTAATAATGAAAAGATAGAAATTGTTAAGTCATTAAAACAGATTAGTGATAAATATAATATTAAATTAGAATCTTGTTGTGAAGATTTAGAAATCATTAATAATGGTAAATGTGTAGATGATATATTAATATCAGATATTTTAGGATTTGATATTAAAGTAAATAAAGATAAAAACCAAAGAAGTAAATGTAATTGTATAGAAAGTATAGATATAGGGACATATAATACCTGTAAAAATAATTGTATATATTGCTATTCAAATTATAGTTATTCTTCTGTGATAAAGAATGTTAAAAAGCATAATAAGTATTCACCATTATTGATAGGAGAAATAACAAAGGATGATAAGATATATATAAGAGAAGTGAAATCCCTTAGAAAAAAACAAATGGATTTTCTAGATTAAATAGTAAATAAGGAGGTCTCAAATGATAGATTTAAAAGAAGTTTTGAAAAATGTAAAATTATGGGCCAAAAGGGTAGGTAAGATGCAAAAGGATAATTTAAGGAATGCTGACCTATTAATAAATAAAAAATCAACAGATGTTGATTTAGTAACAGAAGTAGATGAATTATCAGAAGAGTATATAATAAAAGCTATTGAAAGCACTTATCCTGAACATGGTATATTATCAGAGGAAGCAGGAAAAAAGAATTGTAAATCAGATTATCTATGGATAGTAGATCCATTAGATGGTACAACAAATTATGCTCAAGGTTTACCTATTTTTGCAATATCTATAGCATTAAAATATAAAGAAGATTATGTTTTAGGAGTTATTTATATACCTATGTTAGGTGAATTATTTGAAGCAATAAAGGGAAATGGTGCATATTTAAATGGTAAGCCTATTACTGTTTCAAGTAAGAATAAATTAAATCAGTGTGTATTAGCTACAGGTTTTCCCTATGATAGAGCTATAAATAAAGATAATAATGCTAATTATTTTGCACATTTTGTACCTAAAGTAAGGGGGCTTAGAAGAATGGGAGTTGCTGCATATGATTTAGCTAATATTGCTTGTGGTCGGTTAGATGGATTTTGGGAGATTAATTTAAGTTTATGGGATGTTGCAGCAGGTATTTTAATAATAAAAGAAGCTGATGGATATGTTAAATATTTAGAAGATAAAAGAGGGATTTCTTTAGTAGCAGGAAATGAAAATATATGTAAGAACATAATAAAAGAGATAAAAAAAGTAGATAAATAACTTGAAATAATAGGGTATTTAATATATGATATACAGAAATATTATACTTATATATTTTTAATTTTTTCTATAGGGGGTTTTTATGGTTAATAAAAAAGTTTCTTTGGATTCATATGATTTTATGGCAGAGTATTATTTTAAACATATTGATAACAAAGCTTATAATGCCTATTATGAAAGACCAGCTACTTTATCTTTATTACCTGCTGTAAAAGGAAAAAAAGTATTAGATGCAGGTTGTGCAGCCGGATGGTATTCTGAGTGGTTATTAGATAAAGGAGCGGATGTAACATCAATAGATTTTAGTAAAGAAATGGTTAAGATGACTAAAAAAAGATTAGGTAAAAGAGGAAAAGTAATTAAAGCTGATTTAAATGAACCATTAGGTTTTATTGAAAAAGGTTCTTTTGATATTATATTAGCATCCTTAGTTTTACATTATATTAAAGATTGGAATATTGTTATGAAAGAATTTAATAAGACATTAAAACTTTCAGGACATTTAATTTTTTCAGTTCATCATCCATTTATGGATTTTACATATTTTAAAAGAGATAATTATTTTCAAACTGAATTATTAGAAGATGAATGGGACACCCATAAAGGAAAAACTAAAGTGAAATTTTATAGAAGACCTTTAAAGGATATAATTTCACAAATTCTAGATAATGGTTTTACAATAGAAAAGCTAGATGAGCCTATGCCAACAGATAAATTTAAAGAAAATGCTCCTAAAGCCTATAATAAGTTAACAAAAAAACCACAATTTTTATTTATTAGAGCTAAAAAGGTAAGGGATATATAATAAATAAGAGATTTTAAAACAGTAAAGGGGGATAATTATGGCAAGAATTCATGGTGAAGATATAATGCTTAGAGAGTATAGAGAAGATGATTTAAAATATATAAGAAAGTGGGTTAACAATCCTCAGATAACAAAATGGTTATCTGATGCATTTTTAACACCCCATACATATCAAACTACAGAAAAATATTTAAAACATATTTTAGACTATACTGGAAAAGAGCAAATATATTTTGTAATAGCAAATAAAGATACAGGTGAATATATAGGTCAACTTGATTTAATTAGAATAGATTGGAAAAATAGAGTAGGTGAATTAGGGATAGTTATAGGTACTGAGAATAATCGAGGAAAGGGATATGGAACAAAGGCTATAAAATTATTACAGAAATATGTTTTTGAAAGTTTAAATTTAAATAGACTTGAATTAGAACTTAGAGGATATAATAAAAGAGCTTATAAGTGTTATAAAAAATGTGGTTTTATAGAAGAGGGGAGAAAAAGAAAAGAATTTTATATAAATGGAGAGTTTACTGATACTATTATTATGAGTATATTAAAAGAAGAATATAAAAAATAGTAAATTTAAAGTCTTGAATAAATATTTTTTATAGGTATGTAAATACTAAATATAAAATATTTTATTGGAGGCTTGTTATGAATAAAAAAATAGTAGTAGAGAATACTTTAACAGATGTTAGAAGTTATTTTAAAGATAAGGGTTATGATGTTAGAACCATGTATAAAAATAGTACATTAAACGATATTACTACTAACGATTATGATGCAATTATTTTAGAAAAAGATACATTAGCAGAATTAAAAACATCATCACCAATAATAGAAGCATCTGGATTATCGGCTGAGGATATCTATAAAAAATTAAATAACATAAAATAAAGCTGGATAACTTCCAGCTTTATTTAGTAGATCTCATAAACATTTGAGTCCAGTGATATGTTCCATACTTATCCTTAGCTAATCCTACTCCTATTTCACTAAATGAAGGACTTAGTATATTATTTCTATGTCCAGGGGAATTCATCCAAGAATTCATAACCTGTTTAGGGCTTTGTTGGCCTTTTGCTATATTTTCACCAGCAGCTGTAAATTTAAGACCGAAATTTTCCATCATTTTAAAAGGTGAACCATAGACAGGAGAATAATGAGCAAAGTAATTATTATTAACCATATCATTAGATTTATATCTAGCACATCTAGAAAGTTGCCAATTACCCTTTAACATTTCAAGTCCATGTTTTGATCTTTCTATGTTAACAAGCCTTATTACTTCATTTTCTAAGGCTTTTATATCTTTAATGTTTGGAACTTTTATTATTTGTCCTGGATATATTAAACTTGGATTTTTTATTTGAGGGTTTTCTGAGATAATTTCACTTAAACCTACTTCATATTTTACAGCAATTTTCCATAAGCTGTCTCCAGGTTTAACAGTATAGCTAAAGGATTCAGCTAATACTGGAGTAGAAAGTAGTAAAAGAATTAATACAACTATAAAAGTTTTTTTCAATTTATCACCACCAATTTGTTTTATAATTATATTATTTGATATTAAAAAACTAATATTCTATCTGATTTTGTGATAATTAGTATATTATACTAATACTTTAGTAAAAGAAGGAATATTTTAAGAATTACAGAATTATTAAGTAATAAGTTCTAAGGAGGATTTAAATGGAAAAAGGAGATAAATTATTTGTAAGAATTGATAAGAGAGTTAAAGGTTCTAATATAAGTTCTAACGATTTTAAAGATCATATTAATTATGTAAAGACGATTGCTAATGAAAGATATTTCATAGGTGGTGGTTTTGAAAAGAAAGATGGAGGCATGACTTTAATGAAAGCAAATGATATAGAAGAAGCAAAAGAAATTGCTGAAAATGACCCTTTAATTAATAGAAAACTCTACACTTGTGAAATCTATGAATGGAATATTCAAGTTCTTAATAAGAAAAGTTAATTAGGAGGATATAAATGCATTTTGTAACTGGTGAAAAAATGAGAAAAATAGATAAATATTGTATAGAAAATTTAGGCATACCAGCCATAGTATTAATGGAAAATGCAGCTTTGAAAGTTTTAAAACATTTACATACTGATAAATTAAAAAAATATATTATAGTAGCAGCTACAGGAAATAATGGAGGAGATGGCTTAGCAGTAGCTAGACATTTAATAACAATGGATAAGGAAGTTAAGGTTTTTATACTTGGTTCTCTAGATAAAACAAGCAAATGTTTTAGTATAAATTATAATATATTAAAAAATATGGAAGCCGATATCCAAGTTATAAAAAATCAAAATAATATTAACAATTTAAAAAAAGAGATAAAAAAAGGAGATATAGTTATAGATTCAATATTTGGAACCGGTCTTTCTAAAAGTATAAAAGGTGAATATAAAGAAACTATAAAAGTTATAAATAAATATAGTAAACATATTCTATCAATAGATATACCATCTGGACTTAATTGCGATACTGGGGAAATTTATAATGTATGTATAAAAGCAAATGAAACAGTAACTTTACAATTAAATAAAAAGGGTTTTTTAAATCCTAATGCAAAGGATTACACGGGTGAAGTTTTAATTGAAAGAATAGGAATGCCACCTAATATAGTAGATATATTTTAAAGCTTAAAGGAGCCAAAATAGGCTCCTTTTTATCTTAATTACAATATGAGCAGAATAAAACTATTAGTAATAAAAAGAAAAATAGTAAACTACTGTCATAACCACATCCACATTTACCATCTGCCATAATATCCCTCCTATTATTATTTAAAATATGATTATTTATCTATAACTATAGTAATTAGTAAAGAGTACAACAACAAGTAAGAAAAAGAAAAGTAATTCTGTTTTATTTCCATCAAAAAGACCTTTTAACACTTCAGCCATTTAATTACCTCCTTTAGTAAAAATAATAAGTTAATATAGTATATGGTATGAAATTAAATTTGGTGAAAAAAAAACAGTTCAAAAATGAACTGTTTAAAATCTTGTTTCTTTAATTTTTTCTTCAAATTTTTCATTAATTTCTTTTTCAACATCATTTAGCTTACTAAGTATGTTAGATCTCATAATTTTACCAATTTCATCTTTAGACATTTTATTTCTATCTTTTAAACTAGTCCAAGATATTTTCTTTCTTTTATAAAACAAATCATAATCTACAATTCTAGTACCGTCTTGTAAATGTTCAAGACCGATTAATATTTTCTTTATATATTCAGGTTGATAAAAGGTAAATAACTTTAATCTATAGATTTTAACTGCTCTAAATATTGATACGGTATCTTTGCCCCAAGACTCCCCTAAAATTAGACCTAGTTCTAAACTTTCAACAATATGTAATAATCTCTCATAATGTAGTTTATATTCTTCATAGGCATCATATATTTTAATATCTAGTTCACACCAATCTTTTTTATTCAATCCAGCATTTAGATATTCAAGGGCACGAATTCTTAAACTTCTTTCTATTTCAGTATAGGATTTATCTATATAAATAGATTTTTTATATAAGTCATTAATAGAGAGGGTGTTATGTAGAGGTCTTTTAGTTAAAGTTATTAATGTGCCAGAATTAAATTCTTCCCAAATATTAGGTATATAAGTAATATTACAATCATAGTGTTCTTTAAATTTATTTATAACCTTTTCTTCGTCACCAAAGACTCTCATTACTAAAGTTTTTGGAGCTAATCTAATATTTTGAATTAAATTATTTTTTTTATCCTTTATGATATTAACTAAAAGAATATCACTTTCTAAGGGAACTGTTAATACACTTTTTGGGTCTGAAAATTCTACTAAGGGTTTCATTTTATCTAATATTAGTACGATAGTATTATGTTCACTTGAATTAGCTAAAGCTGATGAAAGTTTTGTTTTTATAGCACTATGTTTTTTTATTAAATAGTTTTCTAACAAGTTATCTTTTGAACTTTCTACTAATAAAACATTAGCAGAGCTTCTTAAAAATGAAAGCATATTTATCCTCCTTTATATACCTGTTTTTCCTTTTTTTAATCTGCTGTAGTCAGTACCATAGGGATATAGTAAATATGTTACTTCCTTTGTATCTAAATCATAGATATGGATATTTAAAAGTCCATTTAAATATAATTTTCCATTATCCTCTTTTGTTTTTATACTTAAGTTATGTCCAAACATATTAATTTGAGATGGAGATATTTTAATGTCTTTAGGAAAATGACTTATATAAAACTTAATATTTTCTATTAAAAATTTTTCTTTAGTTAATAGAGTGCTTTTTTTAATGTGTTTTTGTAGTATGGATTTATTATCGTGATTTCCCATAGCTATATAGATTTTTTCAGCAGAAGAATTTTCTAAGATATGTACTAACTTTTTTATTGATTTTTCATAGCGATTTATAAACTTAGGATGAAATTCTAATTTAATATTATCAGCTACATCACCAGTATGAACTATATATTTTGGTTTTAGTTCTTTTATTAAATTATTTATAGCACCGTATATACAAGTGGGAGTATCCGATATATGAAGCAGTAAATTATCTTTATTTTTAATACTATTAGGTAAATATATTTGGCCTAAGTAATAATAAAAATATTTTTTAAGATTATCCATAGCATCTTCCTTTTTTTATATTTAGATTTTAATTTTTAATAGTATTTTTAAAAATTTCTTATTAACAAAATATTTACATATATTTCATCTATTTTAAACACTTTATTAATATTATTAAAACAAAGAAAAAGGGAGTGTGGAATATGGTTAGACTTAGAGAAAATAAATTTACTATTAATAATAGAAATATTTTGTTATCTTTTATTATAACACTATTTAGTGCTTTTATATTTAAATTTTTACACAGAGTAGGAGTGATTATATTTTTTGTAACAAAGTTTCAAAATAAAGAACTTGATCAAAGTACGATTGATATAATTATTAAAGGGGATTTAGGTTTACAAGCCTTACTTTATTTAGGAGTTG
This sequence comes from Bacillota bacterium, assembly GCA_009711765.1. Taxonomy (GTDB): domain Bacteria; phylum Bacillota; class Clostridia; order Tissierellales; family MES13; genus MES13. Next base: position 33,749 of record VEND01000097.1, read on the forward strand.
AATTATTATTTTTACTTATAACATATCTATTTATGAATATAGTAGAAAGAGGAGAATTTTCAATATTTAATATAGATTATAAACTGACTAAAGAAAACAAAATCCTTCTTTTATATTTTACTATTACTATAATAACTTTTAAAGTCATTAGTTATTTTTTATTTGATCATTTAGGGTTAGTAGATATTAATTTTATAGGGTTTTCTAAATTTTTAGTAGGAGAAATAATAGGATTTGCACTTTTTATGATTATTATTTCATCAATAAAAGCATTATGTGAGGAAATATATTTTAGATATTATCTTTTAGATAGAACTAAAAAATATATAGGGGATATAATAGGGGGCTTATTTACATCTTTTTTATTTAGTTTATTATATGTATTAATATATTTTAAATTTAATTTAGAAATATTAATACTTTTTATTTTAGCTTTATTTATAGGATATATATATTTAAAAACTAATTCATTATTTTTAACTATAGGAACTCACGCTATATGGTTTTTCACAGGAGGTTTAATAAAGGGAAAGGGAGTATTTTTTTCTAATGAGGGTATTTTTCTTCTAAAAAACATTAATGAATTTAGTCCTTTATTTCTAACCTTTGTTGATTTAATTACAATACTATTATTAATATTGATATTTAAAAATAGAGAGATTATAAAAGACCATCTCCATTAATGTAGGTGGTCTTTTATAATATAAATCTTAAAAAAAGCGCGATAACAATACTTATAGATCCAATAATAAAACTATAAATAGTTATGTTTTCTTTATATTTTTGCATATTATCTTCCTTTCAAAAATAGTAAAAATTCATAAGTACTTATATATTAGTATTAACTAAAAAAAGTTTATTAATATATTTTATGTAGAAAAGTTTAATTTGTAACTAGTTTCACAAAATATTAATTAATGAATATTATAAATAAGGAAAATAAAGAGGTGAATATTATGAAAATAATAATTGATCCAGGTCATGGAGGAAAGGACCCAGGAGGAGGGAATAATAAATTTTTCAAAGAAAAGGATATGACCCTTAAAATTTCTATCTATCAGTATAATAGATTAAAAGAATTAGGAATAAATGTTGATATTACTAGAAAAGATGATATTTATTTAAGTCCTAAAAATAGAACTAAAATTGTTAGAAATTCAGAATCAGATATATGTATATCAAATCATATAAATTCAGTTTCAAATAAATATGTTCAAGGAGCAGAGATTATTCACTCAATTTATACCGATGGAGAACTTGCTAATATTTTATTAAATGAACTTGTAAAAAAGGGAGCTATTAGAAGAAGAGTTTTTTCTAAAGCTAATCCACAAAACCCTAATAAGGACTATTATTATATGAACAGAGATACAGGGAGTGTAGAAACAGTAATAGTTGAATATGCTTTTGCAAGTAACTTAAATGATACACAAAAGTTATTAAATAATTGGATGGACTATGCAGAAGCTGTTGTTAAGGGAATATGTAGTTATATTAATCATCCTTATAATAATAACACTTCTTTAAAACTAATGGGACCATCAAAGTCGAGTCTTTTACAAATGGAAACATGGGCTAGAAATAATAAGGCAACTTATAAGTTTATAGATGCAGCAAAATTATATTTAAAATATGGTAGTTTAACAAAACTAAGGGGAGATATTTTATATTGTCAAAGCGCAAAGGAAACTAATTTTGGAAAATATACAGGTATAGTTAAGGAAGAGATGAATAATTTTGCAGGAATAAAAATTAAAAATCCAACAGGGGATAATATATCAGATCATGAAACTTTTAAAAGTATGGAAGATGGTATAAGAGCTCATTTCAATCACATGTGTGCTTATGTAGGACTAACTCCAATAGGAAATCCCCATGATAGATATTATATTGTAAAATCCCTTAATTGGGCTTCAACAGTTAGATATGTGGAAGAACTAGGAGGGAAGTGGGCCCCAGATAAAAATTATGGAATATCTATAAAAAATTTATTAAATGAGTTATTAAATACTGAAATTGATGTAATTAATTATAAAAAACTTTATGAAAAATGTCTTAAGGAGAGAAAAAGATTAAATTATGAGATAGAGTTATTAAAAGAAAAGATAAATAAAATAAAATCAATAGTGGAGGATTAATAATGCTTAATTTAATTCAAATGAATTTAAGTCAAATTTTAATAAGTTTAATTGTTATTGGTATTTTATTATTTTTATACAAGAGAGGTAAAAAAGAAATTGTAAAGAAAATAATCTTATCACTAGTTATTCAGGCAGAAAAAACATTAGGATCTAAAACAGGTGATTTAAAGTATGCTTATGTAATACAAAAGGTATATGAAATATTACCTTTTTATATAAGGGGTTTATATACTAAAAAGGAAATAGGTAATATGATTGAAGAAGCAGTTATTTATTTAAAGAAATTTCTAAATTCAAATAAAGATTTACTTGGATATATAGAAGAATATAAAAAGGTTGAAATAGATAATATGAAATTGTAGTAATTTAATTAATCGAATAAACTTTAAAAAAATGGTTATTATAATTATAAGACTTAAATAGGAGGTATATTATGGGTTTTTTAACTAGAGATAAATTTAATCCTATGCATTATGGCGAAGTATTTCATATATGGACTCATTTAATGGGTTCAAAGGGGTGTATAGGTAAATTTCAGATGCTAAGTAATCATGTTGAAGATAAAGATTTAAAAAAATTTATTGAAGATATTATAGAGAATATGATTAAACCAGAAATTAAAGAATTAGACGAATTTTTAAAAGAAAATGGAATAGAACTTCCTCCTTGCTCTCAAGAAAAACCTGAAGTTGAATTTGAATCAATACCTAAGGGTGCTCGTATGGAAGATAAAGAGGCAGCTTATTGTGTTTATAATGATTTAACGAAAAATTTGGTAAATTGTAGTCAAATAATAGGCTTAAGTATTAGAACTGATATAAGTAAGATTTTTTTAGACCATCATCAAGATATTGCTAGATATGGATCAAAGCTTTTAAAACTAATGAAAGATAAAGAGTGGTTAGAAAAACCACCACTTCATATTACAGATAATTATTAAAATTATGTTTGACTTATAATGGTTATATATATATAATTTAACTAAAATAATATATAGTGGTAGATAATCATTGAAGATATTCATTATTGAATGACCGTAGGAGCAAGAAATAAAATTAGCTAAAGTTTTATTTTGAATCTTTCAGGTTTGATACAATGATTTGACACGCCCCTGGAGAGACCTATAAAGGGCATCGAAGAAGCAACTTACAGTTTAATGTAGGGAAACTTTCAGATAAAAGGACAGGGAATAAATTAGCATAGATTAGTCTATGTTAATTTATTCCCTGTCTTTTTTTAATTATAATTTAGGAGGGATAATATGTTTTTAATGACAAAGGGAATAGGCTTATTAGTATTAACTTTAATAGTTTTTTCTGGATTTAGTTTAAAGGCACCAAAGGGAGATAAGGCAATGTCAGGTTTAGCCGGTGCTGCAGTAGCAACATTCTTAGTAGAGGCAGTACACAAATATATAAGTGGTGATTTCTTCCATTTAGCCTTTTTAGGGGAAGTAGGTAGTTCTTCAGGTAGTATGGGAGGACCTATAGCCTCTATATTAGTTTCTTTAAGTATGGGAATAAATCCAATATATGCGGTAGTCACTGGAGCTGCATTGATGAATTTAGGTATTTTACCAGGGTTTATCGCGGGTTATGTTATAGGAATTATTGGACCTAAATTAGAAAATAAACTTCCTAAAGGTATAGATACAATTTTTGGAGCATTATTGATAGCTCCATTATCAAGGTTTGTAGCTGTTTTAGTTGCTCCAGTAATCAATAATACATTATTTACAATAGGTGATATGATTTCTATAGCAGCAGATCAATCTCCTTATGTGATGGGCTTTATATTAGGAGGAATAATAAAAATAATGTGTACATCACCTTTAAGTTCAATGGCTTTAACAGCTATGTTAGGACTTGAAGGCTTAGCAATGGGTATAGCGTCTATAGCTAGTTTCTCAGGTGCATTTACCAATGGTTTATTATTTAAAAGATTAAAATTAGGAGATAAGGGAAATGTATTAGCTGTTATGTTAGAACCACTGACTCAAGCTGATATTATTACTAAAAACCCTCTTCCTGTATATATTTCTGATTTTATAGGAGGTGGACTAGGAGGAATAGTCGCTGCATATTTTGGAATTATAAATAATGCACCAGGGACAGCAGCACCTATTCCAGGATTATTAGCTCCTTTTGGATTTAATCCACCATTAAAAGTTATTATGGCTTTAATTTTAGGTTCATTGGGTGGATTATTAGGTGGATATATAGGTTCAACCATATTTATATTAATTAGAAATATTAAAGATGCTAGAAAGAAAAAAATTATTACAGAGTAATTTATAAAACCTACTATAAAGATTCTTTATAGTAGGTTTATTTAAAGGTTAAATTTTCAGAATTTTTCGGATTTTTAAATTTCACTTGAATAATATATCGTTATATCGTAATATATTAATATAAGAATACAAATAAGGAGGAATAATTATGAAAAGGAAATCACATATGAATTGGTCATGGATATTTATGGTTATATTTTTAACTTTAGGAATATTAGATATTAGGTTTGGTATATTAGGTTTTATATGTATGGGAGCACCTATATATCATGCTGTTAGAGGAGACGGAAAAGTACATTGCTCAAAATATTGTCCAAGGGGATCTATATTGGGTAAATTCTTACAAAATGTAAATTTAGATAAAAATATGCCAAAATTTTTAAAGAAAAAAACATTTAAGAATTTATTGCTTGGATTGATGATAATAGTATTTAGTATATCTTTATTTCACGCTGGATTAAATTTTACAAAAATTGCTTTTAGCGTATTTAGATTTATGACAATGTCATTAGCAATAGGAGTAATTATGGGAGTTATTTTTAAACCTAGAAGTTGGTGTATGGTATGTCCTATGGGGCATGCAACAGGTTTAATTAAAAAATCTAAGGAAAATAAAAAAGCATCAAAATCTAATAAAAGAATACAAACAAAAGTAGCTTAAAAATCTACCCATATGGGTAGATTTTATATTTTTTTAACATTTAAAAATAATTAAAGGATAATAAAATAGAATATTGAAGTTAATATAGTGAATATAATGTACATAGTTATGTTAATTATATAAAGGAGGTTTTTGTTTTGAGTAAAGTGTTAAAGGATTTAGAACCAAAGAAAGTATTTGAGTTTTTTGAAGAACTGACAAAAATACCGAGATGTTCTGGAAATGAAAAAAAGGTTAGTGATTATTTAGTTAATTTTGCTAAAGAACGTAATTTAGAAGTTATTCAAGATGAAGCTTTAAATATAGTTATAAAAAAACCAGCTACTAAAGGGTATGAGAATGCAAAAAGAGTTATTTTACAAGGACATATGGATATGGTTTGTGAAAAAAATAAGGATACAAAGCATGACTTTTCAAAGGATCCTTTAAATTTAAGAATTAAAGATGAGTTATTAATGGCAACAGGTACAACTTTAGGTGCTGATAATGGAATAGCAGTTGCTTATTGTTTAGCATTATTAGATTCAAATGATATACCCCATCCTCCATTAGAGGTATTAGTGACTACAGAAGAAGAAACAGGTATGGGAGGAGCCCAAAAGTTAGACCCTGATAGTGTTAATGGTGATATATTAATAAATATAGACTCAGAAGAAGAGGGAGTATTTTTAGTAAGTTGTGCAGGAGGAGTTAGAACAAAGGCTAAGCTTCCTATAGAGTGGACTAATAAAGATGAGAATAAAAATTCTTATACAATTAAAATAAGAGGTTTAAAAGGCGGCCATTCAGGAATGGAGATTAATAAAGGTAGAGGAAATTCTAATAAAATTATGGGAAGAATATTATATAATTTAAACGGGTGTTTAGAGTTTGATTTAGCTGAAGTAAATGGTGGAGCTAAAATGAATGCTATACCAAGGGAAGCAGATGCTATAGTTTTAGTTGATAAAGAAAATAAAGAAAAACTAATAAATGAAATAGGTAAATGGGATAATATATTAAAAAATGAATTAAAAGCAGCAGATCCTAATGTAAGTGTTGTAGTGGATGAGTGTAAAAAAGAGGTCAAAAAGACATTTAATAAAATAACAAAGGAAAGTATAATTTCATTATATAATTTAATACCAAATGGTATTGAAACAATGAGTATGGAAATAAAAGGCTTAGTTGAAAGTTCAACTAACTTAGGTGTAGTTACAACCTATAAAAATGAAATTGTTTTAGAAAGTGCAACAAGAAGTTCAATAGAAAGTCTAAAAAGCCGTATAGTTGAAAAAACAAGTTTAGCAGCAAAAGTAACAGGCGCAGAATTTGTAACAAACGACCCTTATCCAGCATGGCAATATAATTCTGAATCTAAAATTAGAGATTTATTTGTCAAAGTTTATAAAGAAAAATTTGGAGTAAAACCAGAGATAACTGCAATACATGCAGGTTTAGAGTGTGGTTTATTTAGAGAGAAATTAGGAGATTTAGATATGATTTCTTTAGGACCTGATATGCATGATGTACATACACCTGATGAGAATTTAAGTATATCATCGACTAAAAAAACATGGGAATTTTTATTAGATGTGTTAAAAGAAATTAAGTAATATTGTGCACTCGATTTATTCGAGTGCTTTATTACTATAAAAAGCATTGACACGACTTAAACGTTCTTGTATAATGTTTGTAAAAATACAAACGAGGCGAAGGTGATGTTTGAACATGCGTTCTGTTGATAAGATGTTTTGGCAATCAAGTATTAATGATATAAAAAGAGGATATTGTTATGATGAAAATGAGGATGAATATATATGTTTAATTTGTGGTAAATGTTATACAAAGGGTATAATATATCCTTTTGAAGGTAAGCTTTATGAAGCTGAAAAGGCAGTTAAAAAACATATTAAAGATGAACATGGAAGTACTTTTGATTATCTTGTAAATATGAGTAAAAAATATACAGGTCTTACAAATGTACAAAAGGAATTATTAACTTGTTTTTTTGAAGGTTTAAGTGATAAAGAAATAGTAGGTAAACATGGTTCTGGAAGTACTTCTACTATAAGAAATCATCGTTTTAGATTAAAGGAGAAAGAAAAACAAGCAAAGGTTTTCCTGGCAATAATGGATTTACTAAGAGAAAAAGATAAAAACGAAACTGAATTTATAAGCATTCATAAGGGTGCTAAAATGGTTGATGAAAGGTATGCTATTACAAAGAAGGAAAGGAAGAAAGTTTTAAAAAATTATTTTGAAGATGAAAAAAAACAAACCCTTAAAACTATACCAAGTAAGGAAAAGAAAAAAATTATAGTACTACAACATATTATGAAACATTTTGATAGAAATAAAAGATATACAGAAAAAGAAGTAAATAAAATATTAATTAGTTTTTATGAAGATTATGTTACACTGAGAAGATATTTAATAGAGTATGGGTTTATGGAAAGAAATAAAGATTGTAAATATTATTGGGTTAAAGTATAGTATAATAATAAAGAAATATTTAAGAAAGTTATATCCACAGACACATATGATTTTTGTGAAAATAAGACGAAGTTTTAATAGGAAAGATAAAAGGATTTAGTAAAAGAATATTGAATTTTATATAAAGATTACTTTATAAAGGAGAATGCCAAGTGAAAGATAATAAAGGATGCAATTGTAACCACAACCACGATCATAACCATGACGGATGTAATTGTGATGGGGATAATCATGGGCACCATAAAGTTATTCATTTAACTTTAGAAGATAATAGCACAATAGACTGTACTGTTATTGGTGAGTTTGATGTAGATAAAAAAAATTATATAGCACTACTTACTGAGGATGAAAGGGTTTTTATATATGAGTATAAAAATAAAAATGATAAAGGAATAGAACTACTAAATATTGAAAATGAAGATGAGTTTAACTTAGTTTCAGAGAGATTTAATGAGTTGTTTAATCAAGAAGAGGGGGAGTAATCTTGAATATAGAACAAAAGTTTGCAAATGAATTAATAGACTTTATATATGAGAGTCCAAGTCCATTTCATGTTGTTGAAAATGTACGAGAAAACCTTCTAGGTAAAGGTTTTAAAGAACTTAAACTTACAGATAAATGGAATTTAAATAAGGGTGGCAAGTATTTTATTTCTAAAAATGAATCAGCGGTGGTTGCTTTTGTTGTAGGAAATGGAGAAATTGAAAAAGAGGGCTTTAAACTTATTGGAGCCCATACAGATGCACCTACATTTAGAATTAAGCCTTCTCCAGAGATGGTTGTTAATAATAATTATCTAAAGTTAAATACAGAAGTTTATGGTGGACCTATATTAAATACTTGGTTTGATAGACCCCTTAGTATAGCAGGAAGAGTTACTTTAAAAAGCGATAATATAATGTGTCCAGATAGCCGATTAATAAAGATAGATGAGCCAATATTAATTATACCTAATGTGGCTATACATATGAATGGAAAGGTAAATGAAGGAAAAGAAATAAATAAACAAAAGGATACTTTACCATTACTTTCATTAATAAATGAAAAATTTGAAAAGGATAATTATCTAGTAAAAATATTAGCAAATAAATTAAATGTAGATATAGATGAGATTATTGACTTTGATTTATTTTTATATGAATATGAAAAGGGAACTATAATGGGATTAAATAATGAATTTATCTCAGCAGGAAAATTAGATGATTTAGCTATGGTACATGCAGGAATTGAAGCTTTAATTAATAGTAAAGTATCTAAAGCTACAAACGTAATGGTTTGTTTTGATAATGAAGAAGTTGGTAGTAGAACTAAACAAGGAGCAGGTTCTCCTATGCTTAAAAATATATTAGAAAGAATAACTTTAGCTCTTAGAAAGGATAGGTCTGAATTTATTAGAGCTATCTATAATTCCTTTATAATATCAGCAGATATGGCCCATGCTTTACATCCAAATGCTACAGAAAAGCATGATCCTGTTAATAAACCGGTTATAAATAAAGGACCTGTAATAAAAATTAATGCAAATCAAGCCTATACTACAGATAGTGATTCTAATTCTGTATATGAAGAAATTTGTAAAAAAGCAGAAGTACCTGTACAAAAGTTTGTAAATCGCTCAGATGAAAGGGGAGGAAGTACTATAGGACCTATTTCATCAAGTCAACTAGATATAAGATCAATAGATATAGGAAACCCAATGCTTGCTATGCATTCAGTAAGAGAATTAGGTGGAGTATTAGACCATTACTATGTTAAGAAATCTTTTGAAGAATTTTATAATCTATAAACTTTAAGGATACAGTTTTTTTACTGTATCCTTTTAAATTTGTATTTATGGGGTAAATTAATAATAAATACATAGTAGAGGTGATATTTTGGCTCATAAATTTAATCCTAAAAATAAGGGGAAATTAGATGATATATTACGGGAAAGAGAAATGCCACCAAAAGAAACGTTGAAAAAATTATATCTAAAAAGGGGTGAAGATGTATTAGATATAGGATGTGGAATAGGTTATTTTACTATGGCTGCATCGGAAATTATAGGAGATAATGGAAAAGTATATGCAACTGATGTATCAAGGGATATGTTAAAAGAGCTAGAAATTAGACTTCATAAAAAGAGAAAAGATAATGTTAAAGTAATTAAAGGTTTTGAATATGATACAGACATTAATAAAACTTTAGTTGACTTTATACTTATTTCTAATGTATTACATGAAGTAGAGGATAAGAAAAAATTTTTAAATAATTATCTTAAAAAGCTAAAAAATGGAGGCAAATTAGCTATTATTGAATGGAAAAAAACTATAACAAAATCAGGCCCTCCATATAAAGAAAGAATAGATATAAAAAAACTTTTAAAGATATTTAAAGAACATAATATAGAAATTATAAAGGATATAGATTTAACAGATACTCACTATGGAGTTGTTGGAATTAAAAGATAAGGATGGGGTTATCCCCATCCATTTTAATATTTACCTACATATTCCCAACCTAGTTTTATACCTGGATCTCCTGGGACCCATCCTGCTTGAGCTCCTCTACCGGTTTTTCTATTAAATTGTAGTCCTGCTATAATCCTTAATATTTCATCTATATTTCTTCCTACAGGTTGGGGATTAATAATTATAGATTGTATTTTACCCTCAGGGTCAATAATAAAGGCTCCTCTATATGCAAAACCCTCTTTTTCATTGAGAATTCCATACATTCTTGATACTTTTTGAGTTCTATCTGATAATAGAGGATAATTAATTAATTTTGCAGAAGGAGATGTCTCTTTAAATATTTTATGAGAGTATATACTATCTGTACTTATTGCTAGTACTTCAGTGTTTAAATCTTTAAATTCATTATATTTTTCAGCAACTGCTGCTAATTCTGTAGGTCAAACAAAGGTGAAATTTGAACCATAGAAAAACAAAACTACCCAGCTTCCTAAATAATCTGATAAAGATACATTCGTAGGTTCATTATTTACAATACCTTGTAATGTAAAATCAGGAGCCTTATCTCCTAGGTTAAAATAATCATAATATCTATTATTTAATATACTCTTATTAGAATATCTAAATGATTTTGGTCTATAATTAAGATATCTAGGAACGTAATACCAATAATAACTATTCATATCTACACTCCTTTCAAATTTATTCAATATATATTATGCATATATAATGGGACTTGTTAATCTTATATAAAAACTGATATAGTGAAAAAGAGGTGTTGAAAATGAAATATAAATTAATTGCTATAGATTTAGATGGAACCTTACTTACTGATAATAAAAAATTATTAAAAGAAAATAAAAGAATTCTTAAATTATTAAATGATATGTCTGTTGAAATAGTTATAGCAACTGGAAGAAGATATTGGGCAGCTAAAAATTTTGTTAAAGAACTTAATATGGATTTAGTTGTAATGGCTAACAATGGAAATATAGTTAGAAAAATAGATGATGATAGTATCTTAGTTAGTAAATATTTAGATAAGGATGACTTTTTTAAACTTATTAAAAAAGGAAAAGATAAAAGTTTATATCCTGTTATACATGTAGATCATTACGATGAAGGATATGATATTATTATAGAGTTAGATATTAATAATGAAAAATATTCTAAATATATGCATAATAATCTAGAGCGGTTTAGGCAGATAGAAAGTATATCAGATTATGAAAATCCCAAAGTATTATCAGTTTGTTATATGTCAGATTATGAAATTTTAAAAAAATTTGAAAATAATTTAAAGAATAAATTTCCTAATAAGTATAATTCACATATTATGAATAATACACCAACAGTAGGACCAATTTTAGAGGTTATGAATCCCTTAGGTTCTAAATGGACTTCATTAAAAGAATATGCTTTGGATAAAGGAATTAATATAGATGAAATAATAGCTATTGGTGATGATAATAATGATGTAGAAATGATACAAAATGCTGGCTTAGGTATAGGGATGAAAAATTGCTCACAAGCAGTGAAGAAAGTTGCTGATATTATTACAGATAAAAATAATAACGAAGCAGGGGTAGCTTCTATACTTAAAAAAATTTATAAACTATAATAATTAAAGTTATTTTGCATATTTATTTAACCCCTTTAATATAATTTACTATCAACTATATTAGGGGGAGTATATATGAAAATAATAAACGCTATAGCTTCTATACTTATCATTATCGGTGCATTAAATTGGGGATTAGTTGGACTTTTTAAGGTTAATTTAGTTGAATCAATATTTAAGAAAGATTCACTAATAACAAAAATGATTTACATATTAGTGGGATTGGCAGGTTTATGGACAATTTTGTATTTGATTTTTTAACCTAAGCACATGCTTAGGTTATTTTCTTGTTGAAAAAAATATTATTTTAAGCTAAAATTTAATTAGAGACTCTAAACATATGATGAAGGAAGTGAAAAAATGGAAAAATATAGAGAGTATCTCCCCATAATAGCAGGATTTTTAATATCGATTATTTTTGGTTTTTCTTTTTTATTTACAAAAATAGGATTAATGAATATTGATAATGACCCATTTCATTTATTAGGTTTTAGATTTGCTGTGGCTGCAGTAATTTTAACTATATTAATGATATTTGGAATAATAAAAATAAATTTTAAGGGTAAGAAGCTTCATATATTATTTTTATTATCTCTTTTTCAACCAATAACTTATTTTATATGTGAAACCGTGGGAATAAAAATGACTTCTTCTTCAGAAGCAGGGATGATGATAGCTTTAATTCCTGTAATTGTTACGATTTTTGGAGCGTTATTTTTAAAAGAGAAACCATCATTATTACAGACTGTTTTTGTTATAACTTCAGTGGCTGGTGTTTTATTTATTAATATTATGAAGGGTGAAACAACTGGAAATATTACTGGAATGTTAATATTATTAGGAGCTATTATAGCGGCAGGCTTTTTTAATATTTTATCTAGAAAATCATCCCTTCATTTTAAACCAGTTGAAATTACTTTTATAATGATGTGGGTTGGAGCTATTGTTTTTAATGGAATTTCAATTACACAACATGTATTAAATAATGAGTTAAATACATATCTTATACCACTGGGTAATATAAAAGTAGTTATATCAATTCTTTATTTGGGTATACTATCTTCAGTAATAGCTTTTTTTATGGTTAATTTTATGTTATCAAAAATAGAGGCTTCTAAATCGGCAGTTTTCGCTAATATAACAACTATAATTTCTATACTAGCTGGAGTTATTATATTAGGTGAGGATTTTTATTGGTATCATATTTTAGGAGGAATATTGATATTAGTAGGAGTTTGGGGTACAAACTACTATGGAAAAAAAGAAAGGACATTAAAGGTTAAATAGGCAAAAATTAGACAATAGTCTATTTTTCTGTTATCATAGCAATGAATAGATAATAAAGGAGAGTTTATTTAATGGAAAATAATAAAGTTTTAGCTGTAGTTGAAGGTAAAGAAATAACACAAAATGATGTTAATGCGCTTTTACAGGGTCTAGGACCACAACAAGCGATGCAATTTAATTCTGAAGAAGGAAAGAAAAAACTTTTACAAGAATTAATTAATCAAGAATTATTTTACTTAGATGCTAAGAAAAAAGATTTAGACAAAGAAGAAGATTATAAAAAAGAATTAGAAAAGACAAAAGAAAATCTTTTAAAGCAATATGCAATAAGAAAGCTTTTAAGTGATGCTAAGGTAACAGAACAAGAAGTTACTGATTACTATGAAGAGAATAAAGAAAAATTCAAAAGCCCAGAAAGTGTAAAGGCTAGTCATATATTAGTTGATGAAGAAGAAAAAGCTAAAGAAATAAAGAAAGAATTAAATGATGGATTAGAATTTGCAGAAGCTGCAAAAAAATATTCTAAATGTCCTTCTAAAGAAAAAGGCGGAGATTTAGGATCATTCTCTAAAGGAAAAATGGTTCCTGAATTTGAAGAAGCTGCATTCAAAATGGAAAATGGAGAAATTAGTGAGCCAGTAAAAACTCAATTTGGATATCACATAATTAAAGTAGAAGATAAACAAGCAGAATCTCAAAAGACTTTAAATGAAGTTAAAGATCAATTAACTCAACAATTAATGGCTATGAAGCAGAATAAATTATATTTAAATGCTGCTAATGAGCTTAAAGAAGAGTATAGTGTAGAAGTTAAATAATTAACTTTATGTATAAGTGGAATGTCATTTTGACATTCCACTTAATTTTTAGTGAACTGAATAATTTTTCTCTCCATTTTCTCTGTGTTGAACTAAATCTATTGAACCTAAAACAACATGGGCCAATCCAAATCCTATTACACCCCATGCAACGGTTTCTGGCATAAATTTTTTTGCTGCATATGCACCTGTAGAGACTGCAGTACCTAATGCAGTAGGAATTAAACCTTCTCTTACTTGCATAATATTACCTCCTTATTTTTAAGGGATATTAATATTTTCTCCAAAATAGTTTAAAATAGTAGATGATAAATTAATCAAATAAAGGACTATTTAGATAAAGTGGAATTATTTTTGTATTTTTTTATATAATATTTTATTATTAACATAGGAAAAGTTTTTATGAAAGGAGAAAATATATGACAACTTGGAAAAGTTTTGGACATAGAGGAGATGTTTTAGAGGAATTAATAATTTTTACAAACGAACAATATAGAAAAAGAAATCTAGGACGTATAGATAAAGTTCCTACTCCAGTAACAGTGACTAAAATAGATAATCAAGGTAGAATTACTAAAGCTTTCTTTGAAAAAAAGGGTACTGTTGATTTTAATGGATTAATACAGGGAATAGGAGTATATTTCGATGCAAAAGAAACAGAAAAAAAGAGTTTACCCTTAGCAAATATTCATAAACATCAAATAGATTATATGGTTGATATGGATAAACAAAAGGGATTAGCTTTCATTTTAGCCCATTTTAAATATTATAATGAATATTACTTGATACCTTTAGAAGTGCTTTTACATTATTATAATAATAGTTTAAAAGGTGGAAGAAAATCTATACCATATAAAGCATTAAATAAAGATTTTTTAATATTTAAAAGTCCAAATGGTGTACTTGATTATTTACCAGTATTAAATATATATTTAAAATATAAAAAAAATAATAAATTTATAAATCTTTAGTATAGTTTATCCTTTAACACAATGAGTGTTAAGGGATATATTAATTTTTTTCCAATACTTTACTTTTACAGTTTATGTTTATTAATATAAAATAGTTATATAATACTCTTATAAAGAGGTGTAAAAGGTGATTTTTGAAATATTACTAAACTTAGTAAATAAGATAGGAATAATTGCAATATTAGCTTTTATGTTATCTAAGGTAAGATTATTTAGACATTTACTTGCTAAGGATAATATTAGTTACAAAGATAAAATCTTTTTATCTATATTTTTTGGACTTTTTGGAATAATGGGAACATATTTAGGAACATGGATACAAGGTGCTTTGGCTAATTCAAGAGTAGTTGGAGTATTTGTCGGTGGTCTATTAGGAGGGCCTTTTGTTGGTATTTTTTCAGGAATAATAGCAGGTTTTCATAGATGGCTAGTAGTTGGCGGATTTACTGGTTTATCTTGTGGTATATCAACGATAGTTGAAGGTATTATTGCAGGATATGTAAGTAAAAAGTTCTATGAAAAAGATAATAAATGGATGTATTCCTTAGGTTGGGGAGCTTTAGCTGAGGTTGTGCAAATGATTATTATCTTAATGGTTGCTAAACCTTTTTTTAGAGCATTAAACTTAGTTGAGATAATAGCTATACCTATGGTTGTAGCTAATTCTTTAGGGATATCAATATTTATTGGAATAATAGAAAGTATATTTAAAGACCAAGAAAGGGCTGCAGCTATACAGGCTCAAAGAGCACTTAAAATAGCTAATAGAACACTACAATATTTAAGGAAAGGGTTTAATGTAAATACAGCCTATGAAACAGCACAGATTATTTATGGTATGACCGATGTAAAAGCAGTATCTATTACTGATAAGGAAAAGATATTAGCTCATATTGGTATAGGAGAGGATCATCATGTTATAGGGGATGATATAAAAACTGGACTTACAAAGGAAGTAATAAAAACTGGTAACTATAAAGTTGCATATTATAGTAATGATATTGGATGTGATTATAAAGGATGTGAATTAAAGTCTGCAATTATAGTTCCTTTAAAAGAAGGTAAAAAGACTATTGGTACTTTAAAACTTTATAAAACAACTGAAAATTCAATAACACAAATAGATTTAGAACTTGCTTTAGGTCTTGCTTCATTGTTTTCTACTCAGATTGAATTAAGTAAATTAGAATATCAAGCTAAGCTTTTGGCAAAATCAGAATTAAAAGCATTACAAGCACAGATCAATCCTCATTTTTTATTTAATGCAATAAATACTATAGTTTCTTTTATAAGAACCAAACCAGATAAGGCTAGGGAACTTTTAATACATTTAGGGTCTTATTTTAGAAAAAATTTACAGCAAACAGAAGATGAAGTCGATTTATTAAAGGAAATTGATCATGTTAAATCATATGTAGAAATAGAACAGGCAAGATTTGGAGACCAGTTAAATGTAAGTTTTAATGTAGATGAAAATATTAGATGTTATCTTCCTCCATTAATATTACAGCCTATAGTTGAAAATGCTATTAAACATGGAATAATGGAAAAAATAGATGGAGGAAATATAGAGATAACAGCAAAAGAAACCTCAGAAAATACATTGCTTATAGTTAAGGATGATGGAATAGGTATGAGTAAGGAAACTTTAAATAATATTTTCAATGAAAATAAAAATAGTAATTCTGTGGGACTTACCAATGTTAATAATAGATTAAAGAATAAATATGGAGAGGACTATGGACTTAATATAAAAAGTGAAGTTGATAAAGGTACTGAAGTTTATATGAAAATACCTAAAGAGTGAAAGGAGTTTAAATATGCTGAAATGCTTAATAGTTG
Organism: Bacillota bacterium; assembly: GCA_009711765.1. Classification (GTDB taxonomy): domain Bacteria; phylum Bacillota; class Clostridia; order Tissierellales; family MES13; genus MES13. The sequence continues at coordinate 50,308 of VEND01000097.1, forward strand.
ATGATGAAATGCCAGCTAGAGAAGAACTTAAATATCAATTAGAAGATTTTAGTAATATAGAAATAGTTGATATGGCAAAAAATGGACTAGAAGCCATAGAGATGAATAATAAATATAAACCAGATATTATATTTTTAGATATACAAATGCCTAAAATTAATGGAATTGATGTAGCAGAAAAAATTCTTGTAAGTGTTCATACTCCTTTAATTGTTTTTGTAACTGCCTATGATGATTTTGCTATTAAGGCTTTTGAAGTGAATGCTATCGATTATCTTTTAAAACCTGTCTCAAAGGATAGATTAACCCAGGCGCTTAGTAAAGTAGAAAAAGTTTTAGGAAATGAAAAGGAATATGAAGGAAAGTTAAAAAAATTATTAGGGGATTTAAAACTTAATAAAGAGCAGGGTGTAAATAAAATATGTTCCTATAAAAATGAAACATTAGTACCAATAGACCCTGATGATATAATATATGCAACAATAGAAAATAGAAATACGATAATTATAACAAAGGAAGAACAATATGTATATTCAGAACCTTTAAGTAATTTAGAAAAAAAATTAAGAAAGAATAACTTTTTTAGAAGTCATAGAAGTTTTTTAATTAATTTAGATTACATTGCTGCTATCGAACCATGGTTTAATAGCACTTATCAGATACAGATGAAGAATATTGAGGAAAAAATACCAGTTAGTAGAAGTCAGGTTAAGGAATTTAAAATGATAATGGATATCAACTAATCACAAAAAAAATTATATATTGCAAGTTAGACATAAATATATACATTTCGACACAAAAACGTCTCTTTTAGTGGTTTTACTATGTATAATGTAATTAAAATAAAACAATTCAAAAATCACAAGGAGGCAAACTATGGTATCATTTTTAATTTCTATTGTTGTATTAGTAGTAGGTTATTTTACCTATGGAGCATTTGTGGAAAAGGTTTTCGGAGTTGAAGAAGAGAGAACGACCCCCGCTGTAGAGTTAGAAGACGGAGTGGACTTTCTTCCGTTAAGTTGGGCAAGAATATTTTTAATTCAGTTTTTAAACATAGCAGGACTAGGTCCAATATTTGGAGCTATTATGGGAGCATTATTTGGTCCGGCAGCATTTATTTGGATAGTACTAGGAAGTATATTTGCAGGAGGAGTTCATGATTTCTTCTCAGGTATGTTATCAATAAGACATCAAGGAAAGAGTATTTCAGAGATTGTAGGAATTTATCTTGGAGAGAATGCAAGAAAGATAATGGTAGTTTTCTCAGTAGTATTATTAATATTAGTTGGTACAGTATTTATGACAGGACCAGCTACATTATTAGCTAATCTTGAATTAGGCGGACTTTCAAGTGTTACTATGTGGCTAGGAATTATAATTGTTTATTACTTCTTAGCAACAATATTACCAGTTGATAAGATTATCGGTAGAATATATCCATTATTCGGTGCAGCGTTATTAATAATGGCAGTAGGTATTGGTAGTATGCTAGTTATTAAAGGGTATAATATTCCTGAAATTCAATTAACTAATATGCATCCAAAATCATTAGAGGTTTGGCCAATGTTATTTGTAACAATAGCATGTGGTGCGATAAGTGGTTTCCATGCAACACAATCACCTATGATGGCAAGATGTTTACCTAATGAAAAATACGGAAGAAGAGTATTCTATGGTTCAATGATAGCAGAAGGTATTATAGCTTTAATTTGGGCAGCAGCAGCTATGACATTCTTTGATGGAGGAATATTAGGTTTAAATGAAGCTGTAGCAAATGGAGGACCAGCAGCTGTAGTTAAAACAATATCAAGTTCATTATTAGGAACAGTAGGTGGAGTATTAGCTATGTTAGGAGTTATTGCAGCTCCAATAACATCAGGAGATACTGCATTTAGATCTGCAAGATTAGTTATTGCCGATGCTGTTAATTTCAAACAAGGTGAGACTAAAAATAGATTAATGTTAGCATTCCCTATATTTGCAGTAGGTTTTTTACTAACAAGAATAGACTTTAGTGTAATATGGAGATATTTTGCTTGGTCTAATCAAACATTAGCAATGATTGTACTTTGGGCTACAGCAGCATATCTAATTAAAAATGAAAAATTACACTGGATTGCAACAATCCCTGCCACATTTATGACAGCAGTAAGTTCAACTTATATATTACAAGCACCAGAAGGATTTAAGTTACCAACAACTATATCATACCCTGTAGGAATAGTTGTTGCGATAGTAGCGATTACAGTATTTATGAAAAAATTCTCAAATTCAAATGGTGTAGTACAGACAGAAACAAATTAAAAGGATTTAATATTTAAGAGACAGTCAATTTATTGACTGTCTCTATTTTTTTGCATTATTTGATATATGAGAATAATATTATATAATAAGGGTAGATTTAAGAAAAAGGGGGATTTCTTTATGAAGAGAGATTATGTAAGTGGTATAATTATAATACTTTTAGGGGTATTTTTTCTTTTGACTAACTTAGGAATAATAGATGTTGAGTTTTATAATATTTGGCCACTACTACTTTTATTACCTGGAATTATATTTGAATTAAGTTACTTTGTAAGTAGAAAAAATCCAGGTTTATTAGTACCAGGAGGTATATTAACTACTTACGGTTTATTATTTTACATAAATATAAGATATGGCTGGTACTGGCTAAGCTATTTATGGCCTTTATTTTTACTAGGGGTAGCTATAGGTTTATTTCAGTTATACATATTTGGTGAAAGAGATAAGGAATTATTGATACCAGTTGGAATATTAGGAGGTTTATCTGCCTTCTTTTTATTAAATGCTTTTTATATATTAGATTTTACATTAATTATTTCAATAGCTCTAATTATTATTGGACTTATAATAATACTAAGGAAAAAGTAGAAAGGAGAAAAACTATAAACTATGGATGAAAAAAACTTTTATAGAATTTACTCATCGTATTTAAAAAATAAATATGGACAAAAGGTTTATAAACTACCTATTAATGTTTCAGTTACATGTCCTAATCGAGATGGTGTTTTAGGATATGGAGGATGTATATTTTGTGGAGAAAAGGGAGCTGGTTTTGAAAATTTATCAAATCAGTTATCAGTAAAGGAACAACTTAATAAAAATATGGGGTATATTAGAAGAAGATATAAAGCAAATAAATTTATTGCTTATTTTCAAAATTTCACCAATACATATATGCCTACTGAAAAATTCAAAAGAATAATAAAAGAAGCATTAATAGAAGATATAGTAGAAATATCAATTTCAACAAGACCAGACTCTATATCAGATGAACAATTAAAATTTTTAAAACAAATAAAAGATGAGAGAAAAGTAAATATAACTATAGAATTAGGACTTCAATCTGTAAATTATCATACATTAGAAAAGATAAATAGAGGTCATACTCTAGCAGAGTTTATAGATGCTGTTTTAAGAATAAAAAAGTATAACTTTGAAATCTGTACACATATAATTTTAAATTTACCATGGGATGATAAAGTAGACGTTTTAGAAAATGCTAAAATATTATCAGCACTAAATATAGATAGCGTAAAACTTCATTCTTTATATATTGTTAAAGATACTCCATTGGGAGATATGTATCAGAAAGGTGAAATTAAGCTTATAAGCAAAGAAGAGTATATTGATAGGGTAATACTGTTTCTAGAACATATAAAGCCTGATATCGTCATTCAAAGACTTACAGGCAGAGCTCCTAAGGAAGGTACGTTATTTGTAAATTGGAATACAAGTTGGTGGAAAATAAAGGAGCAAATATTAACTAAAATGGATGAAAATAATATAAAACAAGGGATAAAATATAATTATCTTAAAGGGAAAACACTAAAATAAATTTTTAAAAGGCAGAATATATTCTGCCTTTTAAATGTTATCCTTGCATGTTATTACTTTGAAAAGTTGCACAGTCTGTTTCTTGAACATTCTTTGCATTCATAGGTTGAATCTGAATACTAGAGGCAGTACAATAATGACCATCATTATTATATTTACATGTTTTCACATTACATTGTACTCTTTGTATAGGATTGTGATTTGTCATGATTTTTCCTCCTTCAAAGAAATTGACGATAAAAAATCGTCTAACTATATTTTGTGAAATTAAAAGATATATATACATTAATAATAATTAAAGAAAAAAGGATGATATAATGAGTAAAAAGGAAAGAATAGATAAAATTTTATCTAATATGGGATATGGTAGTAGAAAAGATGTAAAAAAGAAAATTAAAAATGGAATTGTTACTGTTGATGGAAAGATTATAAAAAATAATTCTTTTAAGGTTAATCCTTATGATTCAAAAATTAAAATAGGTAGAAATGTGGTAAAATATAGAGAATATGTATATATTATGTTAAATAAACCGGATGGTTTTGTATCTTCAACTTACGATCCAATAAATACAACTGTAATTGAACTTTTAGATGAAAAATATAAAATTTTTGACCCATTTCCTATAGGGAGACTTGACAAGGATACAGAAGGATTATTAATATTATCAAATGATGGTAAACTTGCCCACAATATTTTGTCTCCTAACAAACATGTGGATAAAACATATTATGTTGAAGTAAAAGGAAAAGTGACTAAAGAAGATATTTTAAAATTTAAAGAAGGCGTATATATAGAAGAGGATTATAAAACTAAACCTGCCGATTTAGAAATTTTGACTACAGATGATATATCAAAAGTTAATTTAACAATTAGGGAAGGGAAATTTCATCAAGTCAAAAGAATGTTCAAAGCTGTTGATAAGGAGGTAATTTACTTAAAGAGAGTGAAAATGGGTAAGTTATGTTTAGATGAGGATCTAAATTTAGGAGAATATAGAGAATTAAATAAAAAAGAAATCGAGTTATTATCTAAATAGAAATATTTGGATTTTTAACAGATTGAATGTATTATGGTATAATAATATAAAATTATATATTTAGATAGGGTGTTAAAATTGAATTATGTAAAGAAAGAAAATATATTTGATAAGTTTTTTAATCATAGGGATTCTCTTATCATTCAGTTTAAAAATGGAGATATTACTAAAAGGGAATATATAAAGCTTAATATGGATTTTATGCAAAAGATGAATGTAAAACCATTTAAAAAAATCGATAGTTTTGAAAAAGGGATATATAACTATCAATATTTCAATATGTTAGCTAAGTATTATTATATGGAAGCAAAAGAACTTAATAAAAAAGAAGAAGACAAAAAATATAGTCAATCTTTCTTAGATGAAGGATATCATTATTACAAACAGAAGGATAAGTCAACTTTTAAATTACTTAAATTTCTAAAGTTTAAAAATATTGAAGCCTATTATATTAAGGTGAATTCAGAAAATTTACAGGGTAAATTGTATGAAATTAATTTAAAAGATTACGATAAAGCTATTTTGCATTCAAAAAGTTTTAAAATATTAGATACACTTAAAAAAGAAGGAGTTTTCATTGAGGGAGTAAAAAAATCTTTAATAGATGATTATGTAAATGTAAGATATTAGGCATAATAAAAAGGAGTCTTTTAAGACTCCTTAATTTCTTCCTGCAATAATTTTTATAATATTTTCTAAGGAACTGTTTGTTTTAATTTTATAGTTACCTGATCTTAGGTATCTATCAAGACCTAGTTCTTCAGCTGTTGATAAGAATTCACTTTTGCTTTCAATTAAATCATTGTCAATAAGTATCTTAGCAATAGTAGGTCCTAAGGAACCTTGAGGTATTGAAATAGTTATTGTTTTTACTTCTTCTTTAACCTCTGTGTTTTCTTTAGTAGTATCATCTGTATCTTTAGTTGAATCTTTAGATGAAATGTCAGCTACGTCCTTAGTTGAATCTTCAGAAGGGGTAATTTCATCTGTATCTTCTTCTTTATCAACAGATGGAGTATCTGAACTGTTAGAAATATTATCTTCATTATTTTCATTGTTTTCAGCTGCTACTGATATTGGTGTTTTTTCTATATCACTATCGAATAAAACGCCCAGTCGCCAACCAATTACTCCGCCTACAACTAAGACAACTACTAAAATTATTAAGTAATCCATTGAATCATATAAAATGTCTTTTAAACCTTCGAATAGATTTTTCAATATCTTCCCTCCATCCTGCTCTTATAAGAAAATAATATCATATAGTGAATGTTATTTTCAACTAATAATGTTAGTAAAGCTAACATATTTTAGAAAAATATTACATTATGTTTTATTCTGACGAAAGGTAGGTAATTAATATTGAAAGAAATAAAGATAGATACTAATGATAAAAATCAAAGAATGGATAAATTTTTAAAGAAATTTATGCCAAAGGCAAATGCAGGCTTTATTTATAAGATGTTAAGAAAAAAAAGAATAAAGTTAAATGGTAAGAAAGCTAAAGCTAAAACTAAATTAAAAAAAGGTGATACAATTCAACTTTATTTAAGTGAACAAACTATTAATAAATTCAAAGGAAATATTAATATAATAAATAGTGAAATTAATTTAGATATAGTATATGAAGACGAAAATATCGTATTAATTAATAAGAAAAAAGGAGAATTATCACAACCTACAGGTAAAAAGGGAGAGATAAGTTTAGTTGACAAACTTATTAAGTACTTATATGAAAAAAAGGAATATGATCCTAAGAGAGAAAAAACCTTTAAGCCAGCTATTTGTAATAGATTAGATAGAAATACAGGTGGGATAGTTATAGGAGCTAAAAATTTTAAAGCTTTACAGAGTATAAATAGGACAATTAGAAATAAGGAATTAAAAAAATATTATAAGTGTATGGTAAAGGGAAGAATTCATAAAGAAATTGATATTGAAGGATATCTTATAAAGGATAATAATAAAAATTTAGTTGAAATTAGTAAAACTAAAAAAAGTAATAGTAAAAAAATAAATACCAAAATAAAACCAATAAAAACTTTAAAAAAATATACACTAATAGAAATAGATTTAATAACTGGAAGAACCCATCAAATTAGAGCTCACTTAGCTTCAATAGGCAATCCTATAATAGGAGATTATAAGTATGGAGATAGACATATAAATAATAAGTTTAAAAATGAATATAAGCTAGAAAGTCAAATATTATATGCATATAAAATAGTATTTCATGGATTAAATGATGAACTTAGCTATTTAAATGATAAAAATTTCACTGCAAATATGGACAATAATTCTCAAAAGATAATAAATAAGTTTTTTTACTAAGTATAAAACTTTATAATTTATGTTTAAAAATTTCAAAATTACATAACCTAAGAATGATTAAAATTTAAAGGAGGTTATAATTTTGAAAGTACGCGATGTAATGACTAAGAATGTTACATTTTTAAAAGAAAATAACACAGTAAAAGAGGCAGCATCTCAAATGAGAAGTTTAAATGTAGGTTCTATGCCTGTATGCAATAATACTAACACACCAGTAGGTGTAATTACAGACAGAGATATAGTTTTAAGAAACGTATCAGAAGGTAGAGACAGTAATATGAATATACAAGATATTATGACTGATAAAGTTGTGAGTGTATCTCCTGAGACGGATATTCATGAAGCTGCAAATATAATGGCACAAAATCAAGTTAGAAGACTTCCAGTTGTTGAAAATAATCAACTAGTAGGTATAGTTTCCATTGGTGATTTAGCAGTTAGAAATATATATGTAAATGAAGCAGGAACAGCTCTATCTAGTATTTCACAACCAAGTAGACCTTTAAGATAATATAAAGCCCCTAAAATGGGGCTTTAATTATAATTTGGTAATAATTCATAAATTTTGGGTATATATTTATTATAACTTAAAACGAAGGGGGAAAAATATGACTATTGAAAAGGAAGTAAACATAAAAGGAATAGGAAAAGTTAAAGTTAAAAAAGGTACACCGTTAAAAGATTTATTATTAGAGGTAAGTGAACTTAAGGACAAAAACTTTTTATGCGGAAGAATAAACAATGAAATAAAACATTTAGATTATAAAATAGATAATAATTTAGAAGTAGAATTTTTAGATATAAAAGATAAAGATGGTTTAAGGGTTTATAAAAGAACGTTATCATACATATTTGTTAAAGCATGTAAAGAATTATATGAAAACTCAAGGGTTTCTATAGAACATTCATTAAGTAATGGGTTATATGTAGAGATACATAATGTATATATAACCCCTAGAGATGTAAAAAAAATAAAAGGAAAGATGAAAGAAATTATAGATAAAGACCTAGATATAAAAAGGGAGTTAATAAAAACTAATGAAGCTGATAAAATATTTAAAAAGCAAAATATGAAAGATAAATTAAGGTTATCAAAGTATAGACAAAAGAAAGATATTCATGTCTATAATTTAGATGGATTTTACGATAAGTTTTATGGATATTTAGCTCCTTCAACTGGTTTTATTGATAAATTCAACTTAAAATACTACAGACCAGGTATAATAATACAATATCCAAGGGAAGATAGTAACTTTGATATACCAAATTTTATAGAACAGAATAAGTTAGCTAAAATATTCAAAGAAACTGAAACTTGGGGTGAAATTTTAGATGTTGGTAATGTGGGGGCTTTAAACGACAAAGTAAAAGATGGATCGATAGGAGATATTATAAGAGTTTCAGAAACATTACATGAAAAGAAACTATCATATATCGCAGATAGTATAACAAATGATAAAAATATAAGGATTATTTTAATAGCTGGACCATCTTCTTCAGGTAAAACTACCTTTGCCCATAGATTGTCTATACATTTAAGGGTAAATGGTAAGAAACCAATATCAATTTCTTTAGATGATTATTTTGTAAATAGAGAAGATACACCTCTAGATGAAAATGGAGAATACGACTTTGAATCTATAGATGCGATAGATATTGAGAAGTTTAATGAAGATTTGATAAAGCTTATAAATGGTGATGAAGTTAGATTACCTAAATTTGATTTTATATCAGGAAAACGAAAATTTAGAGATAAACCTACTAAAATAAATAAAGATCAACCTATAATAATTGAAGGTATCCATGGATTAAACGAAAAATTAACTAGATCTATACCTAAAAATAATAAGTTTAAAGTATATGTAAGTGCATTAACCCAATTAAATATAGATTATCATAATAGAATTCCTACAACTGATACAAGGTTACTAAGAAGAATGGTTAGAGATCATAATTATAGAGGAAATGATGCAGTTAGGACTTTGAAATTGTGGGATTCTGTTAGAAAAGGAGAAGAGAGCAATATATTTCCATATCAAGAAGAAGCCGATGTTATGTTTAACTCAGCCTTAGTATATGAACTAGCAGTATTAAAAAAATATGCAGAACCTCTATTAAAGGAAATAGATTCTTCAAGTAAGTATTATGCAGAAAGCAAAAGATTACTTAAATTTCTTAAATATTTTAAAGATATATCAGAAGAAGAAAATATACCTAATACATCAATAATAAGAGAATTTGTAGGTGGAAGCTGTTTTAGAGAGGATTAAAGTAAAAGTAGGATTAAGTTCCTGCTTTTTTTTTGCCATAATCCTATTGACTTATAAAGGCATTTAATATATTTTATATATAAGTAGGATAAATATTTGACATACTTTTAATCAACATAACATAAGGGGTTTTTTAATATGAATGAATTATTAGAGAATTTAGTTAAGAGTAATAAGAAACTTACAAAAAAAGGGGAAGTAGCATCATATATACCAGCTTTAGAAAATGCTAATAAAGATGATTTAGGTATTTGTTTAGCTGATTTAGACGGAAATTTTTATACTGCTGGTGATTATAATAAAAAATTTACAATACAAAGTATATCAAAAACGGTAACCTTAATGTTAGCAATTATGGATAACGGTGAAAAAGAGGTTTTTAAGAAAGTTGGAATGGAACCTACAGGAGATGCATTTAACTCAATAATAAAATTAGAAACAACAATGCCATCAAAACCATTAAATCCTATGATAAATGCAGGAGCTATCGTTATTTCTTCATTAATTAAAGGAAAGAATAAGGACGATAAATTTAATAGGTTACTAGACTTTGTCAGGAAAATAACAAGGAATCAAAATATAAATATAAACAAAGAAGTATATTTATCTGAAAAAAGAACAGGTGATAGAAATAGAGCTATGGCCTATTTTATGAGAGATGTAGGTATTATAAAAGGAGATGTTGAAGACATATTAGACCTTTATTTTAAACAATGTTCTTTAGAGGTTAATTGTGTTGATATAGCAAATATCGGATTATTTTTAGCAAATGAAGGAGTAGTACCAGAAACAAATGAAGTATTAGCTAATAAATATATAACTAGATTAGTAAAAACTTTTATGATAACCTGTGGCATGTATAATGGTTCAGGAGAGTTTGCTATTAATGTAGGAATCCCAGCAAAAAGCGGTGTTGGAGGAGGTATATTAGCATCAATACCTAATAACATGGGCATAGGTGTTTATGGACCTTCACTAGATGAAAAAGGAAATTCTATAGGAGGATATGGAATTTTAAAGGAATTATCTGAAGAAAAAAATCTAAGTATATTTTAATCGTTGCTTAAGTGGCGGTTTTGCCACTTTTTTTTACATTTTAAAATTACAGAATATTTAAAAAATTAAAATTATATCGTTTGAACTTTTTTTTCATAATATAATATATAAATATTTTTAGAAAGCAGGTGGAATTATTGAAAGAATATAATTTTAAAGGAACAAATGGGGATATTAAAATGTTCATAGGAGTAAACCCTTTAAGTTTAGAAGATTCTAATGGAAGTTTAGTGATACCTTTTTATGGTGGGAAATTTGTTATGACTTATCATATAAAGAGAAGGGGTTGGGAATTTCCAGCAGGTAAAAGGGAAACAAAAGAAACAATATTAGAGTGTGCTAAAAGAGAAACATATGAAGAAATTGGTGGTATACTTTCTGATATTATACCTTTAGGTTATTATACAGTGGATAATGAAAAAGGGCCATTTAAAACTGCTATATATATTGCTACTGTTGATAAATTTGAACCAAAACCTAGAAATAGTGAAACTGATTTAGTAAAATTATTCGATGAAATACCAAAAAACGTAACATATGATGATGATGTTTATAAATTAGTATTAGAAAATATAAAAAATAAAACAGTTTAATATTTGTTTATAAGTCATACATTTTTTAAGATGTATGACTTTTATCTATAAAAAAACAGTAGAAAAGTTTTCTACTGTTTTAAAAGTTTATTTTATTTTTTCTAATTCCTATACTTAAAGCTAATCCTATACTTATCATATTTGAAATTAAAAATGTTCCACCTTTACTAATAAAGGGAAGGGGTATACCAGTAACTGGTAGTAGTCCCATTGTCATTCCGATGTTTTGTATAATATGAAATACCATCATTGCTGTAACTCCTACAATAACCAATGAGCCAAATAAATCTTTAGCTGCCTTTGCAATAGATATTAATCTATATATCATAATAAAATATAGACTTATTAACACAAGTCCACCTATTAGACCAAAGGCTTCACCGATAACTGAAAATATAAAATCTGTGTGTTTTTCTGGAAGAAATCCACCGGATGTGAAATTAATTTCATCAAATAAAAATCTTCCTAATTTTTTTCCAGAACCTATAGCTATTTTAGATTGAGCTACATGATATCCTGAATTCAAATTATCAGCTTCAGGATTTAAAAATACGTTTAGTCTGTCCTTTTGATAATCATCAAAGGTAAAAAAGTACATAAAGAACATACTAGCTATAGCTGTTATTCCAGCATATAAAAAATATTTTATATCTAAACCAGTAACAAAAAGCATAGCTACTATAAAAAATATAAAAACAACTGCTGTCCCAAAATCAGGTTGCATTAATATTAAAAAAACAGGGATGAATGAGAATGTCAAAACCTTTATTAGAGTAAAAAGTTCATTAATTTTTTCACTATTTTTTTCAATGTATTTAGCAACGGATATTATTGTACCTATCTTAACAATTTCAGAGGGTTGAAAACTAAAAGAACCAATTACAAGCCAACTTCTTGCTCCCCATTGTTTTTCACCTGTTCCAAATAATAATACTGCTATTAAAAGTAAATTGCAAAATATATAAATTGGAAGATAAAATTTACCTAAGACATCATAATCGAAAAATGTTAATATAAGCATAGTAACAATACCAATAAAAAAAGCAATAGCTTGAGTTTTTACATCTCCTATATGGGCTATACCCTTTGTACCAATACTAGAAGCGTACAATGAGATAAAACCAAACATGCTTAATAAAGTTATTGACAGAAAAAGTATATAGTCGAACTTTCTTAAAAGTTTCTTTTCAAAATTTATCATAGAATTATCCTTTCTAATTACTATATAATAATAGATTATAACATAATTTAGGAGAGTATTAAACTTAAGTTTAAAATTAAAGTTTATATAATTAATAATGGGTATAATAATATGGAGGAGGTAGTATTTGAATACAATATTAACAATAATAGCTATTATATGTATGATTATAGGTTTTTTCGGTGTTTTTATTCCTATTATACCTGGTACAGGTCTTATATTTATTGTAACATTTATATATGCACTTTTGACAAATTTTAAAGATATTACTCTGACTATGGTAATTATTTTTGCTATTTTAACTTCTTTATCCTTTGTGTTTGATTACTTAGCTTCTATAATAACTACAAAAAAGGTAGGAGCATCAACTAAGGGAATAATAGGGATGTGTTTAGGTGCAATAAGTGGTTTTTTACTATTTAATATTATAGGTCTTATAATTGGACAATTTATAGGGGCAATAATAGGAGAATTATTATCTAATAATAAGTTTAAAAAATCAGTTAACATAGGTTTAGCTACGTTTATAGGATATTTACTTGGAATTGTTTTTGATAGTATAATAGCAAGTATTATAATCTTTGTTTTTATTATAAAAGTTTTAATTTAATATTAGGGGTGATTATTATGAATATAGGAAGTCATTTAACAATATCAAAAGGATTTGAAAATGCAGGGAAATTAGCATTAGATATTGGCGCAAACACGTTTCAATTTTTTACAAGAAACCCAAGGGGAGGAAAAGCTAAAGCATTAGATTTAGAAGATATAAAAAAACTTAAAAATATTATGAAAGATAATAATTTTGCTCCGTTATTAGCCCATGCTCCATATACATTAAATATGGCATCTTATAAAGGACACGTTTGGGATTTTGCTAAAGAAATGTTTAAAGATGATTTAAAAAGACTTGAAACTATTCCTTGTGATCTTTATACTTTTCATCCAGGAAGTCATACAGGTAAAGGGGTAGAGTTTGGTATTGAAAAAATAACTAAACTAATCAATGGAGTATTAACTGGAAATGAAAATACTACAATTCTTTTAGAAACAATGTCTGGAAAGGGTACAGAAATAGGTTATACCTTTAAACAACTTAAAGAAATTAAAGATAGAATAAAATATAAAGAATTAATAGGAGTTTGTTTAGATACTTGCCATATATATGCAGCAGGTTATGATATAGTAAATGATTTAGATAATGTATTAGAGAAATTTGATAAAACTATAGGAATAGATTCCTTAAAGGCAATTCATCTAAACGATAGTATGAAAGAATTTGATTCTAATAAGGATAGACATGCAAAAATTGGAGAGGGATTAATAGGACTTGAAGGTATTAAAAAGATAATTAACCATCCTCAATTAAAAGAGTTACCATTTCTTTTAGAAACTCCTAATGAATTAGAAGGTTATAAAGAAGAAATATCATTACTTAAAAGCTTAAGAGAATAAATAAATGTGCTGAATATTTCAGCACATTTTTTATATATGAAGAATAAAACTTACATAAGTTGGGATTAATATTACATAGAGTTTATATAGGTTTACTAGAGGAAATTTACTTAATTAGTTTTAAAATATTTAATTTTATAATATACTTTTATTTATGGGACGTGGTTAAATGATAAAGATTTTTATAAAAAATATAGTTAGTCTATTAAAAACTTTTATAATTGCATTAATCATTACCTTAGCTATAGAAAAATTTTTATTTAGTATAACAGTTGTAAGTGGTGAATCTATGCTTACGACTATACATAATAATGATAGATTAATAGTAGATAAATTAAGTTATTATTTTCAAAAACCTAAGAGGGGAGAAATAGTAGTATTTTCACCTCCTATAAAAAAAAGAAAAGACGAATTATTTATAAAACGGGTTATAGCTACAGAGGGAGATTATTACTTTTTAGAAAAAGACTCTGTGTATGTAAATGGAGAAAAGTTAAAAGAAGATTATATTGATAATAAGAATCTTTTAGATAGAGACTATAATTTTATAGAAGGTATAGTCCCAGAGGGGAGTATATTTGTCATGGGGGATAATAGAAATAATAGCAATGATAGTAGAACCTTTGGTTACGTTCCTATAGAGAATATAATAGGAAGAGCAACAACAAAACTTTGGCCCTTTAAAGATGTTACAACTTTTTCTGTAAAATACCCAGAATACGGAGATGGATTTATTGAGGTGGTAAAATGATATTAAAGGATTATATTAAGAAAGAAGCAGTTAATTTAGAAATAGATATTTTAGGTTTTACAGATACATTACCCTTTGATAATTTAGTAGAAATTTTAGAAAATAGAGAAAAAATGAATTATCATACTGAATTTGAACAAAAGGATATTAATTTGAGGATAGACCCTAAAAAACTACTTAAAGAAGGTAAATCAATAATAGTAGCTGGTTTATCTTATAATTTAGATAATAAAATAAGAAAAAATAAAGAAATAAAGGGTAGGCTTTCTAGGTCTTCATGGGGAAAGGATTATCATGATGTACTTTATGATAAGTTAAAATCACTTACTGATAGTATAAAAAAGAAGAAACATTTTAAATATAAAATCTATGTTGATACAGGACCTTTAATAGATAGAGAGGTTGCAAAAAGAGCTGGAATAGGATGGTATGGAAAAAATTGCTCCATAATAAATGATTATTATGGTTCTTTTATATTTTTGGGATATATTATAACTGATTTAGATATTAAAAAAGATGATGAGGTTAAACAAAAATGTGGTGATTGTAGATTATGTATTGATGCATGTCCAACTAAGGCTTTAAAGGAAAATTATAAAGTAGATGCAAGTAGATGCATATCATATTTAACCCAAACTAAGAAAAAAATCCCTTATGAATTAAGAGAAAAGATGGAAGCTAAAGTATATGGTTGTGATACATGTCAGATGGTTTGTCCTAAAAATAAGGATGTATATTTTGGAGATACTATAGATTTTTTACCTAAAATAACTAATGGGAGTTTAGATATTAAAGAAATGTTTGCTTTATCAAATAAAGAGTTTAAAAATAAATATGGACATATATCAGGGAGTTGGAGAGGAAAAAATATTTTAAAGCGAAATATTTTAATATTATTAGGTAATATTAAAAATAAAGATTATCTTAATTTAGTTAAAGATGCTTTAAAAGAAGATAGTGAAATGATAAGAGAATATGCAGCATGGGCGTTATTAAAAATCGATAAAGAGCTAGGGAAAGAGTTAATTATTAACCAATTAAAAAAGGAAAAAAGCATGAAAGTAAAAAAAGAATTTAATAATTTATTAAAATATTTTAATTAGGAGGATCTATGGAGATAGGGATAATATCTGATACCCATATAATTAAGGATTTATACAAGCTTAAAGTATTTTTAAATACCAAATTAAAAAATATAGATACTTTGATTCATTTAGGAGATTATAAAAGTATTAAAGCATATAATTTTTTAAAGGAAAATAAAAAGTTATATGGAGTATATGGAAATGTAGATGATAAAGGTATTAAAGATAGTATAACTAAAAAAAGAATAATAAGTTTAAATGGCTATAGGATAGGTTTGTTTCATGGACATGGAGACAAATCTACTACAATTAAAAGAGTTTTAGAAGAATTTAAAAATGAAAAGGTTGATATAATAACATTTGGGCATAGTCATAAACCTTTATTAAAAACAAAAAAAGGAATACTATTATTAAATCCAGGATCTCCCTTTAATAAAAGAAGGGAAAAATGGTATACATATATAATACTTAAATTAGAAGAAGATTATATAGAATCTAAAATGAAATTTTATAAAAACTAAAAAATGTTAAATAATATTTATAAAAAACAAAAATGTTTATAGGTATGTTATACTTATAAATGTTGGGAATATAGGAAATACATTTAATATTGATGAAAAGGTTTCCTAAATCTTTTCAACTATATAAAGGAGGTATTGTGTATGTCAAATGGACCTACATACTTAGAAAAAAAGATTCAAGAACTTAAGGATGAAGGAGTTTATAGAAAACTTCCAGTTTTAGAAGGACCTAATGAAGCTGAAGTTATTCTAGATGGAAAGAAGGTAATAAACTTATCATCTAATAACTATTTAGGCTTTGCGAATCACCCAAGACTTAAAAACGCTGCAATAGAGGCTGTTAAAAAGTACGGAGTAGGTTCTGGAGCAGTTAGAACTATAATTGGTAATATGGATATTCATGAAGAGTTAGAAGAGAAACTTGCTAAATTTAAAAGAGAAGAAGCAGTAATGGTTTTTCAATCAGGATTTAACTGTAATGCAGGAGCTATACAGGCAATTACAGAAAAGGGAGATCTTATTATCTCTGATGAATTAAATCATGCAAGTATAATAGATGGAGTTAAATTAAGTAAAGCAGATAAAGCAATATTTAAACATTCTGATATGAAAGATTTAGAAAGAGTGTTAAAAGAAAAAAGAGATAATTACGAAAATGTATTAATAATTACTGATGGTGTATTTAGTATGGATGGAGATGTTGCTAAATTACCTGAAATTGTTGAATTAGCTGAAAAATATAATGCAATGACTTATGTTGATGATGCCCATGGGTCTGGCGTATTAGGTGAAAGTGGTAGAGGAACAGTGGATCATTTTAATTTACATGGAAGAGTTGACTTTAGTATAGGTACATTATCTAAAGCTATAGGGGTTATAGGTGGATATGTAGCATGTTCTAAAGCAGCACAGGAATGGTTAAATCATAGAGGTAGACCAATATTATTTAGTACATCCTTACCACCAGCTGCTGTAGGTGCTATTATAGAAGCTGTAGATATGCTTATGGAAACAACAGAATTTACTGATAAACTATGGGATAATGCTAAGTATTTTAAAGAAAAATTAGGCAAGCTAGGTTTTGATACAGGACATAGTGAAACTCCAATAACGCCTGTTATTATAGGCGAGGAAGCAAAATCCATGGAATTTAGTAATAGACTAAAGGAAGAAGGAGTATTTGTATCACCAATAGTATTCCCTACAGTTCCAAAGGGTACAGGAAGAGTAAGATGTATGGTTACTGCAGGACATTCAAAAGAACAATTAGATAGAGTAGTAGATACCTTTGAAAAGGTAGGAAAAGAAATGGGTATACTTTAAGTTATAAAAAAAGGGAAGCAGCTAAGCTGTTTCCCTTTTAATTTTTATTTTATAAATATATCTTTTCTTTCACTTTCTTTTATAGGAGATATATCATCAATATATAGATTTCCATTTATATCAGGATAAATATTTATAATATAAGTTTCATTATGAAGTTTTAAGGTTATAAAAGTACCAAATGAATATCGACCATCTGCATTATCATCAACATGCTTTTTGTTAAATTTTTCAATTATTCTTTTCCAATGTTCCCTATCATAATCCTCTAATATTAAATCCTCCATATCTGATATGTCATTTTTATAAATAGAAGATACTACTTTATCAACCATATAATGAACATTATTCTCTTTTTTATAGTTATTATATAAATAAATATTTAGCACTATAGATAAAAACAGTAAAATAGTTATGAGTTTAACCTTTTTATCTCTTTTCATTTCTTCCCATCCTCTTAAATGAATTTACTTCAGTGTGTCATAATCACTATTAAGTAAAACTTTAAAATTAAGTATTATACATGACGAATTATACCACATATTAGAAAAAATAACAATAATAGTATTGTCTATTTAAGTTTATTTTGGTCAGTTAGCAATAGATTTAGCCACTTTTAAACTATTAAAATTGTCTACTTTATAGGGTATAGTATATATTAAACTAAACCCTTTATTTTTTAAAAGACTCTCATATGATAAAATAATAATATATTTATTATAGAGGTGAAAAAAATGATTATTGGTGCATGTTCTGTGGAATTAATGATATATGAGGCTAATTCTCTTAAGGAAAAAAGAATGGTTATAAAAAGCTTAATAGGTAAAATTAAATCAAGGTTTAATGTTTCTATAGCTGAAGTTGATTTAAATGAAAAATGGAGAAAATCAATTATTGGTTTTGTTTGTGTTTCTAACAATACTACCCATGCTAATAAAATGATATCTAAGGTATTAAAATTTATTGAAAGGGATTATAAAGTAGAAGTTACAAATGTTAATATTGAAATATTATAAGGTGGTGAACATATGAAAATTAGTAATGAAGAAAAGAAAAAGGTTTTAAATATATTAAAAAAACTATATCCAAAAGCTAAGTCAGAACTTAACTTTAATACTCCTTTTGAACTTTTAATAGCCACAATTTTATCTGCCCAATGTACAGATGTTAGAGTCAATAAGATAACTAAAAAGCTTTTTAAAAATTATAATGAACCAAAAAAATTTCTATCAATGAAAAGAAAAGAATTAGAAGATATTATTAGAAGTTGTGGTTTTTATAAAAATAAAAGTAAAAACATATTAAAAACTTGTGAAATATTAGTTAATGAATATGATTCAAAGGTTCCTGATACAAGAAAGGAACTTATTAAACTACCAGGGGTAGGAAGAAAAACAGCTAATGTGGTCATTAGTAATGCCTTTAATAAAGATGCAATAGCTGTTGATACCCATGTTTTTAGAGTTTCAAATAGAATAGGGTTAGCTAATAGTAAAAATGTAGAGGATACAGAAAGGGATTTAATGAAAAACATACCTAAAATTGATTGGTCAGATGCCCATCATTGGCTTATTTTTCATGGAAGAAGAGTTTGTAAAGCTAGAAAACCAAAATGTGAAGAATGTCCCTTAACAGAACTTTGTATTTTTTATAAAGATAACAATTCTTAAGTTTAGGGAGGATACGTATATGATGAAGATATTAACAATAGCAGTATATGCTTTTATAATTAGTATAATAATTTATAGAGTTATTAAATTTAGAAAGATGATAAATGAAGATGAGGTTTTATTTTTTCTAAAAGCACCTAAGATTTTAAGGTATTTTAGTTTAATATTTTTAATAGTTTCATTTTATTTAGTATTTTTTACAGAAACAGAAAATCCCTTTTTATTAGCCATGGCTTTATCCCCTATTGTTAATACGTTCTATATTTATGATTTAGTGATAACTGATAAAGAAATTTTTATAAAGGGAAAATATATTGATTATGAAAAAATTAAATCCTATAGTTTTAGAAAATACTCAAAGGATAAATCTCAACTTAGAATAAAAGTTAAACATAAAAATGATAAAACTTTGGAAGTCTTTAAAAATTTAGATAATAACTATAAAGAAAACATAGAAAAATTAATACAGAAAAAATTTATTAATAGTTAAACTTAAGTTAAATTTGTCTAATTTGAAGGAAAAATGTATACATATAGAGAATATTGAAAGGGACTAAACTTAATTCGTTAAAGGGAGTGTTAGGGTGGAAAATAATCAACTAGCTAATATTGATGATGAAAATGAGTTGATTTTTTCATTAGATATAGGGACTAGGACTGTTATAGGCATAGTAGGTACATATGAAGAGGATAAATTTAAAATACTAGCAAGTGAAATTGTAGAACATGAAAAAAGGACCATGTATGATGGTCAAATACATGATATAACTGGAGTTTCCTATGCTGTGAAAAAGGTGAAAGAAACTTTAGAAGAAAAACTAGATATAAAACTAAAGAAAGTTGCAATTGCAGCTGCAGGTAGAGCATTAAAAACCTATAGAGCTAGAATAGATAGAGATATAGATGTATCTATGGAAATAAGCCAAAGAATTATAGAAAGTTTAGAAATGGAGGCAATACAAAAGGCTCAAGAAATGTTAGATAATGAAAGGGAGAAAAAAGATTCTAAATATTACTGTATAGGTTATACAGTAGTTAATTATTATCTTGATGGTAGGTTTATAGAAAACCTAGAAGGACATAAAGGAAATCAAATAGGAGCAGATGTGTTAGCTACATTTTTACCCCATGTGGTAGTAGATAGTTTATATACTGTTATGAGTAGAGTAGATTTAGAAGTAGTAAATATTACATTAGAGCCTATAGCAGCAATCAATGTAGCTATAAAAAAAGATTTAAGATTACTTAATTTAGCATTAGTAGATATTGGTGCTGGGACTTCAGATATAGCTATAACAAAGGATGGTACAATAGTTGCTTATGCAATGGCATCAGTAGCAGGAGATGAAATAACTGAAAATATAGCTAAGAAATATTTACTAGATTATAATAGTGCAGAAGAACTTAAAATTAAATTAAATAGCGAAGATAAACATGAGTTTACAGATGTTGTTGGAATTAATCATAAATTAAGTACAGAAGAAATTTTAGATGGAGTAGAAGCTTCTATTAAAAATTTAGCAAAGGAAATAGCTGAAAATATAATTAAGTATAATGATAAATCCCCTAGTGCAGTTTTTCTTATTGGAGGAGGAAGTCAAATACCAAGATTATCTAAGTACATAGCTTCTTTTTTAGAATTACCTGAAGAGAGGGTAGTAATAAGAGAAACTAACATAATAGAAAATATTGAAGGATTAGAAGATACTTTAAGTGGACCACAAGCTATAACCCCTATGGGAATAGCTATGACTGCTATTGAAAATAGATATAAAGATTTTTTAAGTGTTAAAGTTAATGGTCAAAAAATAAAACTATTTAATTCAAAACAAATT
This sequence comes from Bacillota bacterium, assembly GCA_009711765.1. Taxonomy (GTDB): domain Bacteria; phylum Bacillota; class Clostridia; order Tissierellales; family MES13; genus MES13. The sequence goes on from VEND01000097.1 coordinate 71,297, forward strand.
AAAGTATCTGATGCGTTAGTACTTTTAGGATTTAATCCTAGAAAACTTATTCCTAAAAAAGGGAAAGATTTTACATATTACATAAATAAAGAGAAAAAGATAATAAGAGGAGAATCTGGAAACCCAGCAGAAATATATGTAAACGATAAAAGGACAAGTTTAGAATGTAAATTGAAAAATGGAGATGAAGTAAGGGTAAAAGAGGCGACAAAGGGAAAAGTTAAAGAGCCTTCCTTATATGATGTTTTAAATATAGAAAAAGTTTTACTAAATGATAAAAGGGTAAATCTTTTAAAAGATGTTTATATAAACGATGATGAAGTTACAGAAAATAAAAAATTAAATGATGGGGATAAAATATATATAAGAAAAATAAAAAATATAGGTGAACTTTTAGATAAGTACAATTTAAAAAAGCAACAAACGATCTATAAAAATGGAAAGATTAGTAGTATAGATGATACCTTAAAAAAAGGAGATGTCATTAAAACTAATAATGAAGATGAATCTAATATTATTAATTTAATAGTTAACGGTGAAGCTAGGACTATTAATTATGATAAAGAAGAGTTTGTGTTTATAGATATTTTCAACCATATAGATTTCGATTTATCTAAACCAAAGGGATATTTAGTTTTAAAGGTTAATGGTGAGAAAGCAGATTATTATAAGGTATTAAAAGATGGTGATGTAATAGAAATATATTGGGATAAAAATAATGGATAAGTATTAAAAAAGGTAAGTGTATCTTAGAAAAAAAGATGCACTTACCTTTTTGTGTGCCCAGTATGGGCACAGTCTATAGGGTGAAAGTCCCGAACACCGAAGGTGATTTAGGTGTTAGCTTAAGACAAGGGTGCCCACCGTGAGGTGGGATCTGAAGAAAGTCGGCGGCAAAATT
>VEND01000074.1 GCA_009711765.1 Bacillota bacterium
TTTTTCTTTGTTTTAAAGATGTAATAAAGTGATTTTTTTGATCTTTCAAGAATAATTCTTACTTAAATTATTTAAATTATCTATGATCTTTAATGATATTTAGGCGGAAATATTTTGACTTTTAAAGGTTGAAATAGAGTGCTGTTTAACAATTAATACATATATCATCATATGATCTATACGTCTTAGTATCTTTTTTACTTTAGAAGATACATATGCTAGGTGATAGGTAGTACTAGCTGTATATAAAAGTATTAAACTAATTCCAAATATTAAAGCCGATATTATATAACCTGATGAACCATTAGATATAGAATTTACTAACATTAATATTAATCCTACTAAGGACATAACCGCTCCAAACAAATGGGTAAACCCACTTATCGGATCCTTTAATTTTAGTCTTCCTATATGTATATTTTTCACACTATCCCCTTCATTTCTTTTTATTTTAATACATCAACATCAAAAGAATCTATCCAAACTGTTCCTTTTTTATTAGGTGTAATATGTATTTTTATATAATCACCATTTATTGAACCTATATCTATATTATATAATTCCCACATATTCTTTGGTATATAAACATTCTTAATCTTTTTATTTAAAACTTTTTCTCCCTTTAATAAAGTAACACTTATAGTCGCCTTTTGACCTATATTTGAATTAAGCCACATAGAAATACTTCCCTTTCTTTCATTTAAAAAGCTAAATTCATCCTTTGTTAAGTCTATTCCTGCAACTAAATATTTAATTCCACTTTTATCACTTGTAACTTTTAAAGCTTTATTTCCTTTAAAAGATCTAGTATCATCTATTTCTGCTAAATTTTCTCCATCCGCCTTTGCTTTAAGCTTATCATTAAAAAATTTATTTAGCGATTCATCTTCTACATTATTTTCTTTCTTCTTTTCTTTTTTATTATCATTATCTTTAATTTCTTCATCTGTATCTTTAATTTCCTTATTATTATCAACTGAATCATCATTTTTACTATCAACAACATAAGTTTTATCTTTATCATTTAAATAATTAAAACCCTTCACTACTAAAACTGGTATTAAAATAGCTAATATTATTATTAAAAATGGTGCTACCTTTTTAAATTTAAATTTTCTTCTTGTTTTTTTCATGCTTCTTCTCATTGAATGTACTCTTTTAGATTCTTCTACTTCTGGATTAACTAATCTATACAATTTCGAAGTTCTAAAATCTTTAACTAGTTCTTCATATGTAGTATAACTATTATTTATACACTTTCCAATTATACTTTTTATATCCGGTGGAATATCTTCTTTATTTTCATTATTACTTACTTCAAAGCCTGAAAACACAATACTTAATTTATCTCCTATGCTATAAAATACATCCTTTTGTTTTACATTTAAATAATTATTATCAATTACTAAGAGTGGTAATAAATTAATATTTCCTTTACTATCCACTATAAAGTTATCATATCTAAGGATTGAATAAGTTATATATGTTGGTAAATCCATAAATGCTTTTAATTTATCTAAAATAAAATTAGCAAAATTAATCTGTCTGCTTAATTTAATAGAATTATTATTAATATATTCTTTAACATTTTTATTTTCACTATACTTATTAATTAGATATAATACATCCTCAGTTTCCTTAACCTGATAATAAATATTTAATTTATTATTTAAATTAAAAAAATCAATATCTTCGATTTTACTTATATCAGTTATAGCATTTACCAAGAATTTATTATTACTATGTTTATCTTCACATATAAGTATTTTCTGAAACTCATTTTCTAGATATATATCTAGCACTTTTAATTTATCGAAAATCCCATTTGACATAGAATCGCCCTTTCAGATTTTTTGATTTTATTTTAAATCATTGTCACTAACATGTTTTCGACAAAGTGCTATAAAATTCCTTTTTTTATTTTAAAATTAGATATATTTACTCATCATCTTTAATTTCATAATCTACATCTTCTATAACTTCTCCCTTTATATCATTTTCTTGTTTCTTTCTTTGTTTTTCATATGAATAATTCTCTAATTCCATTGACATTTTATTTAAAATAAAAGTTATTAATACAAAATCGTCTACAATCCCAATCCCAAGTACAGGTTCTGGTATCAAATCAATGGGACTTACTAAATATATAAGACCAAAAATAATCCAAATTTTATTTTTAAATGGTACTTCACCATCAAAAATATATTTAAAAGCTAAAGGTATTTTTCTGAAATAACCCATAATTAACCTCCATTTCTAATGTTTAAAAAGACCTGCAAATTTTATTTACAGGTCTATTATAATCATCATTTATAATAATTATTATATTATAGTAAAGTCTAAATTAGGTAATACTTTTTTTATTTTTAATGCGATATTATGATTTTCTAGCTCTTGCAAAATTCTTCTATAGCTTTTATTATAAAAAGCTTATCATTTTCAATTGAATTATACCCATATCTAAGTAAGCTGTTACTGCATATTTATTAAAATTCAATAATTCTATAAGCTCATAATTTCTCATCTAATATTTTTCAGTACTTTTTCAATGTATATATAATGGTTGTCGGAGAAAGGGAATCAGAGCAACAAATCTTGACAATGGATGAAACCATGCGAAAATGAAAAAGTCAATAATAACAATTTATTTGTAAATTGTTATTATTTTTACATTATTAAAATTATATAGTTAAAATTTTAATACAACTCATCTAACTTATCAGAATAAAAATTTATTGCTTTTTTAAAATCTAATATACTTTCATCTGATGACGTCTCTGCAATAATTTTAAGTAAAAGTTTCATAGCTTCTGTATGCTCTCCTAAATTGTAAAGAGTCATAGCTAAAAACACCTTTAGAGAATTAATATTATATTTTCTTATTCCTTCTAGTAAAATTTCTTTAGATTTTTCATACTCTCCTATAGTACGATAAGTACTTCCAAGTCCTAGGTAAGCTTCCTTTAAATCCTTTTCTGGAAGTCCAAGCTCTATTGCTTTTTCATAATAAGGCACAGCTTCTTTTTCTAATCCAAGCACATCAAAACTCCAAGCGCACTGATAATTGACCTCCGCATTATCTGGATATGTCTTTACCAATTCAACAAATATTGAATTAGCTTCTTTCAATTCACCATTTTCTCTGAGTTCAATAGCTTTCTTCAGTATATCTTTCATGATTATTTCTCCTTTAAAAATCATCTAAACGGTATGATATTTATTACCTTTTTACATTTGCACTAAATTTCAACTTCTCTTAAGTTCATTTCTAATGCCTTACCGCCGACTTTAACTTCACAAATATTACTTTCTTTAACATTAAGTTTTACATTTATTTCCAATGGTCTATTCATAGAGTATCCTTGTTTAAAAGTAATGCTATCACATTGTAATAAATCAAGCATACCATAATTATATAAATAGCATGCTAAAGCACCACTAGAAGTCCCTGTTGCTGATTCTTCCTCAATTCCATATAGTGGAGCTAAATTTCTACAATATGCATTCGAATTGTCAGGAGAATCAATTGTAAACATATGGTAGCCAACAACGTTGTATTTTCTACTTACTTGTATGACTTTTTCAAAATCTGGTTTGATAGAATCTAATATATCAATATTTTTTATCGGAATCAGTATGTCCTTAAGACCCGTCGATACAATTTGACAAGGAAGTTCTGTATTTAAATCCTCTGATTTAATATTCAATGTATCTGCTAGCTCTTTAATATCAATCCTCTCATAAAATACTGGATTTGACTGAGTCATCATAATTATTCCATTTTCATCAACTTCCACTACTAAAATTCCCGCTTTTGTTTCTTGAGTATATGTTCCAGGATTAATACATTGTGTTTTTAACAATACTGAAAATGTAGCAATAGTCGCATGTCCACAGAGATCGACCTCTTCACTTGGTGTGAAAAATCTTACTTTGAAATCTGCTTTGTTTGACTTCATGATAAAAGCAATCTCACTAAATCCAACTATTCTAGCAATTTTTTTCATAACGTCTTCACTTAAATTGTCAGCATCTAAAACTACTCCAGCAGGATTTCCACCATGCTTTGTCTTAGCAAATGCATTTATCGTATATACCTTAACTTTTACTTTATCTCCCCCTAAAAAATCATCTATATTACAATTCTAGTTCCTATTTACTTAATCAGCTTTATCAAGTAAATACTTAGAAACTGTTATGTCTTACAGTGCAATTTCTGTACTATCATTAATAACATTACTTTTTATTTGTTTTCCTGATTTCATCTAAATAGGAATAAATTGTAACTGGAGATACCTGAAGTTTTTTAGCAACTTTGTCTACAGCCCCTTTTGTTAAAAATATGCCTTTATCGTACATAAAACTCAACAGCTCTATATTGTCATTTCTCTTCAGCTTAGACACATCAATCTCTCCAATAGTATTATCTATAATACTATCAATTATCTCAGAGACATTATCAAATGAATCAATTGTTGGTACATCTGGTTCTTTTGATGCATTATTATTTTCTGACAAGAATATATTTAAAAACGACTGCATTTTGATGAACTCATCTATTTCAAAGTTCATACAAAACGCTCCAATTACTACATCATTTTCATCTCTAATTAATGATGTAGATGATTTTATCTTTTTACCATTTTTTAATTGAAATGTATAATTAGCCTTATAATCATTCTTAAAATCTTTAGACAACAATACCTCTTTGATTAAATGATCAAAAGACTGACCAATTCTTCTATCCGTTATAGATCCATTTGATACATATACAACTGAATTTTGTGGAGTTAACAAATCGTGTATAACAACTTCACATTTATTACTAAACGACTCCGAAATCATATCAGCTAATGGAATGTATGCTTTTAATTTTTTTGAAATAGTCATATTAAACTCCTTACACATAAAATTATCTTTCAAATTTTTCTTTTGCCAAACCAACTGGAAACTCCATTATACAACCTTTATCTTGATTTACAATTTGGCTAATTCTAAGATTACCTGCAAGTGAAAGTAACAATCCACTTTGGGCATCTGTAAGTGAAGAATGCTCTTGCAAAAATTTATGCATCTTGCGTGCAGCCTCCACACTGCAATTATCAAGTGATGAATCTGCAGCAATAGTAATATAATTATTTTGTGCAATAATAAATGGTGTTGGAATATCACTGCGTCCCTTAAGAATATCAACCTTTACAGTTACTTCACCACTCATCTCCAATGCACAAATAACGGTTTCCCCATCTCCCTGCACTGCATGTATATCTCCCATAAATAGTAAAGCACCTTGAACATTAACTGGGAGATACAACAAAGCCCCCACTCCAATGTCCTTTATATCTAAATTACCACCATGTTTTCCTGGTATTTGGGTTGAAATACTATTATTCTTTGGAGCAGTTCCAATTACACCAACCATAGGACGAATTGGAATACGAATTTCATTATCAAACTTTACCATCCCATCTTCTATCAGAAACTTACGACAATGACATCCATCGATTTCATAAATGCCAGCACCAGTACGGGCACACATTGAACCCTGCTCCATCAGATTGATTGCCTTAATCTCTACTCTAAGAACATCACCAGGTTCTGCTCCATTTATATAAAGAGGACCTGTTGCTGGATTATTACGCTTCATATCCATATTATTAAAATCATAACCATCTGTAACAATTTGTTCACAATAACAATCTTGACAACAAAATTTTACTATATCTCCATTTTCAGCATAAGCAACAGGCTCTACTTCAGAATCAAAAGAAAAATGAATTTTGTCTTTTTCGATACAAATCATAAGAAAACACCTCTATTTCTTTTATCCATAGTTTTCATCTAATAAAACCATCAACAATTAAGTGATTTAGTGATCAGATTTAAGTCCTGCTCCACACATAGGAAGCAAGCTGTCAGAAGTTTTCCCATTTAAGTCACAATATTTTAAATATGCAGCATATGTAGCTGCTGTTGTATGCTCGCAATAGATACCTTTTGTCGAAAGAGCTTTTCGTGCTTCGATTATCCTATTTTCTGGTGCCGTAATTATTTCAATATCATATTTGTAAATATACTCCAAAATTTCTTCACCACGCATTGGCATACCAATAGCAATACCTTCAGCCATCGTCAGTTTAGGTATTACTTCAACTGGATTCATTTTTCCAGTAACAACCGCTTTTGCAAATGGATCACAATATTCGCTTTGAACGGCTATAATATTTGGCATTTTAGTGATAAGATTGCTCTCAATCAATTCTTCTAATGCTTTTATAACTCCAATAAATAATGTGCCATTGCCAAGTGGAATAAATATATTGGAAGGAATCCTATGAAGCTGTTCATATACTTCGTAAATATAGGTTTTTGTCCCCTCATAAAAGAAAGGATTATATACGTGACTTGCGTAATAATTTCCACATTCGTCTATTTTTGACCTACATATATTTGCGCAATGATCTCTAGTTCCAGGAACAACATTAACCTTTGCATGGTGAGATTTAATCATATCAATCTTCTTAAGTGAGGTTCCTTCTGGAACAAATATCTCACAATCAATTCCAGCTTTTGCACAATAAGCTGCGACGCTATTTCCAGCATTCCCACTACTATCTTGTACAACAGAATCCACGCCAATCGATTTACAGTGAGCAATCAATGCAGCAGCACCCCTATCTTTAAAAGACAAAGTGGGCATAAAATAATCCATTTTAAGTAAAACATCTTCATTAAATTGAATCACAGGAGTCATCCCTTCACCCAAACTGATTTGTCTCCAGCTTTCTCCTATTAAAGGCATGAAAGCTCGATAACGAAAAATACTCCATGTATCACGATCAACTAAAGACAGATCAAACTTAGGAGCTTTCCAATCTAATTTCCAAAGTCCACCACAATCACACTTTGCTTTTTTAGTTGTTACTTCTTCCTTTAGACCACATTTTAAGCAAATATATTTCATCTTTTCTTCACCTCCGCAATAACTTCAATTTCTACAAGGCTTCCATAGTGTAGTTTTCCAACAGGTAAAACAATGCGTGCAGGCTTGTGTTTTCCAAAGAAATCAGCATAAACTTGATTTACTATATCCCACTGATCAATATCTGATATATACACTCTACACTGAACAATATCATCACGAAAAAGTCCAGCTTCTTTTAAAACTCTGTCAACATTTTCTAAAGCAAGTTTAGCATGTTCCTCGATTCCACCCTTTGGTACCCGCTTATTATCTGGGTCTATAGCTAGTTATCCCGATACATAAAGCATTCCATTGGAAATAATACCAGGTGTATAATGTCCATTATTTTCATTTTGATATTCAGGCTTAATCTCCTTCATTTTGTACAACTCCTCTCTATTTATTTCCTATGATTACTTTCAATTTCTCACTCTATCAATAATTATTATATTGATTACAATATGTATATATAATTTTTTATACGTATCATATAATTTTTTATAAGTATATCATCTTCTTTGGTTCTTTGTCAATAAAAACTGTACTTAACCTGCAATTCGTAATATGAAAAAATTCATTATATTCTGTTATACTAAGGCTAAAGTTGGTTCAAGGAGCTTTTTAACTTCTTCACTACAACTTCATAAATTCAAGGAAAGTAAATATATTAAAGTATTGACCAGAGTATATAACTACAGACTTAAAATATCTCCTTCTTTTAATACTTTACTATTTAGTAAAAGATCTTTACTTAATTCTAAAATCATGGACATTAATAGACCTAAATTCTATTTCTTCTATTATGCCAGATTCATCTAATAAACCTCTTAAACTAGCTGATTTATATCCCCTGATGGCTTCGCCATTATCCTTAATTACTTCTGCTTTTTATAGTTTAAATTATTTATATCTACATTTATTTTAATATAAGATTAGGAAAACTAACATCTACTACGTCTATATTATCTTCTCTTATTGACTTTAAAACCTTATCTTTATCTTTTTTACTGAATTGTATCATGTAAATCATCTCCTCTTTAATATAACGATTTGCATATAAATTCTAGTAAAATTCATGAATCCCTTTTTGTGATTTATTGTAAAATGATTTGTATAATTACATTATTTAGTTTGAGTCCTTTATATTTACGATTTTAAGGTTCTTAAGGATGTTATGCCAACTATTTAATAAGAGAATAAGATATCTTTGTGAATAAGGTATAGCATGTAGAGTAAACAAAAAAAAGTCCAACATTGGACTTTTTTGTTTGACAAAAGTTTAAGTTTAACATACGAAAACATACTATATGTTAGTGTAAATGTTAATCACTAAGCATATTTTATTTTTACCTCTTAGAAATTTTTTACGCCTATTTACTTATTTTCATCTATGTAATCACTTAATCTACTTATCAAGTTCATCATATTTTCTGAAGCAACTTCGTCATTCAAAATACTATAATATAGGTCAAAAAAAGCTTTATCGTTTTCTTCTAACCATTTTAACGATTTTTTAGGTCCTTCATACCATTGAGCATTTAGCTCAAAATATATTTCTAAAATATCTTTTACTAGCCAATAGTATCTATATGTTCCTTCCACATCTCCTTTCATCGAACGATTATACATTTTTGTCATCCAATCAATTAAAAACTTTTTTTGTTCTTTATCAATTTTTGGTGGTCCTGCATTAAAACACTCTTTTACTTCCTTTAACAGTCTTTCTCCTTTACAATTTGTATCAAAAATGATTTTACCATCTCTTATTTGTAGAAAGTCTTGAGGATGAAGTTCTTTATTTGAGCACTTTACCCACACATCAAGTTGTTTTCCTTCAAAAATGCTAGTATCATTTAATTCTTCTTCGTCCATTCTAAGACAAAGAATATCTACATCACTTTCTTTTGTGAAATCTCCTCTTGCATATGACCCATAAAGTATAATTGTTGTACATTTATATTTCTCTTTTAAAAATTCTTTTAGGTTGTTTATGAATTTGTTCATAAATAAATCACCTCCTTTCTTAAATTCTGTTATGTTCTTCAATTGGGATAATTCCATAAATACCAATATTATTGTTTATTAATTCATTTAATATATTCGGAATATTTTGCAATTCAGTTTGAATAATAAATCCATTTTCTGTTCTACTAATTTCATTTTATCAATAATTTCTAAAAGTATGGTACTTCACCATCAAAAATATATTTAAAAGCTAAATGTATTTTCCTGAAATAACCCATAATTAACCTCCATTTCTAATGTTTAAAAAAGACCTGCAAATTTTATTTACAGGTCTTTTATAATCATCATTTATAATAATTATTATATTATAGTAAAGTCTACATTAGGTAATGCTTTTTTTATTTTTAATGCGATATTATGATTTTCTAGCTCTTGCCCATCTGGAGAAGCTCCCATAATTATATTAGTTATATTTTTTTCTCTTGCAAATTCTTCTATAGCTTTTATTACATCCTTTGATCTTGTTACTGTTAAATCTGCCCCTACTTTTTTTGATACATCAAATAAATATTCTAAAGCTTCTCCGTCATTAGAATTATATAAAAAGTAATCATTTTCATTAACTACATGTATTACAAAAAGCTTATCATTTTCATTTTCAATTGCATTATACCCATTTAATATAAGTCTTTCACAAGTCTTTTGCTGGGTTACACAAACCATTATATTCTTATCACTCATATAACTCCCCTTCCGTTTACCAAACAAATATTGGCACAACAATCATTTAACGGTAACAACTTCTTCCGTATATAATTATATCAATCTTCACTTTAAAATCAACTAACTTTCATATTTTTACAGTAATTTAATTTTTATATAAGTTTTAATTTTTTATATATAAAGTGCATAAAAAAAGACCTAACGGCTTATTTAATACCTTGTAAAATAGATAAAACCATATAGCTAATTAGCTATATGGTTTATTCTTATTTGGCGGGAATATGTGGGAATTGAACCCACCCAGGACGCTCCTAACGCCCCGTACTGGTTTTGAAGACCAGAGGGCACACCAGCACCCATCTATTCCCAAGTTCTTATCCTTTTTAGCACTATTATATTATAGCATATCGACAAAATATGTCAAGATTTTTTTTGTTTCGTGGCTATAAATGGTAATAAGTGTATATTTTCTTGAATATCTTTACTATGTATTTTGTCTTTCTAATCAATTATAGCCTAAATAATTTTTTCTTATACTATTTAATTATAAAATTATCTATTTCCATACTTTTACTTAGATAAAAAGAGCTGTATATTCTCAAACAGCTCTTAATTAAAACTTTTAATCACTTTAGTATTCTTTATAAAAATCGTATATCTTATATTCTCCATTATCATATACAAGTTCATAAATGCTAACTCTGTCATATTGTTCATTATTTTTATATAATATTTTAGATTTAACTCTAACTTTTATTTTAAAATCATATCTATCAATAGCATAATCTAATATTGTTATTCGTTTTACATCTGTATAAAACTGTTTTAACTCAGATTTTAATAATCTGTTACTAATACCTAATCCTTTATTTTCATAGTGAAGATTAACTGCAGAAAAATAATCATTGTTAATTAAAAAATCATTATACTTTTTTATAGTAATTATTGGACTTACATATTTTTTATTTATAATAAAACCACTTCTATCTATAGGTTGATTTATATCATAATTATCATATAAAACATCCCTACGTTCACCTTCAATGAAAATCTGTACATTTGTTATCTTATCAAGTTGAGTTAAAGTATTTACTATAGAATATAATACAAAAGCTTCATTTATTTCGCTTTTATTATTATCTAAAATACCTTTAGAAAAATTTACATAGGCAGTACGGGCAATAACATCTATAGATAATAATTCTGTATCTTCTGGAATAACATTAGAATTATCCTTTTGGGAACCTTTCAAAAGTTCAAGTATTAATATCTCTTCAAAATTTCTATTTTGCTCCTTTATATCCCTTACTTCCCAAGTTAACATTTCTGAGTATTCATCTGGATAATATAACTTTATATTTGAATCATATTTTGTTGGATAGGGCTCTATAGGAGGATAGTTTGAGTTTCCTTTATCAAAATTATCATAGGTTTGGCATCCTGTTAGTAAAAAAGTAAATACTAATAATATTAAAAGTGTTTTCTTAAACATAATAATTCCTCCATACTATATTCCACTATCTAAATCAGGAATTTTAATATAAAACGTTGTTCCCTTTCCTACTTCACTTTCCACTTGTATATCTCCTTGATGAAGTGATATAATTTGTTTTGCAATAGATAGTCCTAAACCTGTTCCACCTGCATTTCTACTTCTAGCCTTATCAACTCTATAAAATCTTTCAAATATATATGGTAACTTTTCCTTTGGAATTCCTATACCAGTATCCTTTATTTTTACTACTATATTTCCAAATTCATAATATAGAGTGATTTTAACACTCCCTCCCTCTGGAGTGTATTTAATAGCATTATGTATAATATTAATAATTGACTGTTGTATTTTTGATGGATCTACCCTTGTTTGAAGCTTTTCTTTAGCTTTAAATTCTAAATTTATATTTTTCTCATCTGCTAAGGGTTTAAGTCTTGAAAATATTTTATCTACAAGATAATTCATATAAGTTATCTTATAATCTAAAGTTAGTTTTTCTTTATCCATATCAACTAACATTAATAGATCATCTATAATATGGTTTAAACGGTCAATTTCTGAATCAATATCTTTTAAAAATTCCCTATAAACTTCTATTTTAGCCTGATCTTGATGTAGTAAAGATTCTGATAAAAGCTTCATTGAACTTAAAGGTGTTCTTAATTCATGGGATACATTTGCTACAAAGGCTTTTCTTTGATTATCCACATGTCCAAGCTTTGTACTCATCATATTAAATGCCGTTGCCATTTGCTTAAATTCATCATTTGTATTTATTTTTACCTTTTCTCCTAATTTTCCTTGGGATATTTTTGTTATAACCTTAGTGAATTTTTCAATAGGCTTTGAGAAAAAATCAGCAAATAAATAACTTATTATAGCAACAAATAATATACTAATTATTGAGATAATATTTAATGTTTTAGAAATCTCTCCAACCCTTGCATATACACCCCTTAGAGATGTCGATATTAACGTGGCACCTACTGTATCTCCATCTGTCTTAATTGGTACAGACACATACATAACATGGCCAATATCTTTAAAATTATAAAAGCTAACCTTACTTGAGCCATTTAATGCACTTATAATTTCATCATGATAAAGCTTTTTATCTACATGTACTCCATTAGAATCAGCTCTAACTAAGTTTTCATCATTAACTATTATAATTCTTGAATTTATCTCTTTACTATAATTTTCAACATTACTTTTAAGCCCACTTTCTAAACTAACATATGCATTATCCTCTATGTAAAACTTAATTCTATTAGAAATAATATTAGCATTAGCAAGTGTTTCAATTTTCTTTTGTTCCATATACATATTTAATAAAGAGTTTGTAATAAATATATTTATTATTATAAGAAAAATTATTACTAACAATAAATAGGTGGAAACTAACTTCCACCTTATACTAATAAACTTATTTTTTTTATTCAGGCTTACTCCTAAAATAATAACCAACTCCCCATTTAGTTAAAATGTACTCAGCCTGGCTTGAATTGCTTTCAATTTTTTCTCTTAATCTTCTTATATGTACATCAACTGTTCTTAAATCTCCAAAGTATTCATAACCCCAAATTATCTCTAAAAGTTCTTCCCTTGTAAATACTTTTCCTGGGTTAGTTGCTAATAATAATAATAAATCAAATTCTTTAGCAGTAAGATTTATTTCTTTTCCTCCTACACTAACCTTTCTACCTAGAGTATTAATAGTAAAATCTTCTACTTGTATTACTTGTTCCCCTATTTTGGTTTCTTTTTGATTAGATCTTCTAAGTATTGCCTTAATTCTTGCTTTTAATTCTAATATGTTAAATGGCTTTGTTAAATAATCATCTGCACCATATTCTAAGCCTAGTATTTTATTCATATCTTCACCTTTAGCTGTTAACATTATTATAGGTACCTGGGATGTTTCTCTAACCTTTTGACATACCTCTAATCCATCAATACCTGGTAACATTAAATCAAGCACTATAAGATCATATTCATTATTATTAATTTTATCTAACGCCTCATTACCATCATAAGCTGCATCTATTTCATATCCATCCTGTTCTAAACTATACTTTAATCCTTTAACTAATAGAGCCTCGTCGTCAACAATTAGTACTTTACTGCCCATTATATCACCTCATAAAATATTATTTCTTAAATATAGCCTTTTTTACAATATATCTGTTTAAAGTTTTCTACAAATTTCTTGATAATCCTTCCTCATTTTAAAAAAAATTATTGGAATAGTCAAAGAAAATTATTGCAATGTTCTTTTATCTCCTTTTCTATTAGTTATTTTATTTTGGTCAAAATATTCTAATAGGGCAATTGCATATTTTCTACTAGTATTAAGTTGATCTCTATACTCAGCAAGTGTTATAGAACCATTTTTTGTTATAAAATTCTTAACCTTTTTTTTAGCTTCTTCATAAGCTTTATTATGAAATATTATATCATTAGTTATTTTTATTAATATTTTTTCATTTAACATAGCATTATAAACCATTTCTATTTCTTCATCACTATAATCTAATGCATCAAATATATCTTCCTTTTTAATTGGTGAAAATTTATCTTTTAAGTATAATTTTTCTATCTCATTTCTAATATTTATTTGCTGTTGATTTAACTCTACCTTAAAATCCTTTAAAGATATATTTTCATTTTCTTGTTTTATAATATTTTCATTAATTAAATACTCTATATAGCTTTCTCCTAATTTAGGCTTTACATTATTAAAGTATTTACTTCTAAGTTCTTCTTTTAAAATACCTAATTTTAATGGATTGTTTTTATGATACTCATTTAATTCTTTAATAATATTTTGTTTAACTTCATTATAGTAATCGATATGAATAACATGTTTGTCCTTTAGAAGGTCAAAATCTATTATTTTTTTATTACTTTTAAGCTTATTAATCATATTTAATACATTTTCCTTTTGAAGGGCTGTTGCTATTATTAATTTTTTTACACTTGGAAAACTCTCACTTTTATCTTTGATTATTTTTTCTAATACATCTATAGTATCCCCTGTTTCTTTTACTTTAAGTTCTTCAATAACTTCATCTTGAAATCTCTTTCTCTTAGGTGGATTTGCTTCTAGTACTTTACCACCTCCTATTGTTATCATAGGCGAGTAAAATCTAACGATAAACCTATCTTTCCTTCTAGCAACTGTCTCTTCTTCTAATCTAAGTTGAGCATAACAGCTCTCCCCTGGAGTTAAAAATTCCTTATCTAACAAAACAACTCTACATAATATCTCTTTAGTTCCTAAATATAACCTTACCCTAGTCCTATTTTCAATAATTCTTTGAGAGCTTTTTAATAAATTTAATTTAACATCAATCATCATAGTAGATTTCATAGAATCCTTAGGTGCAATTATATCACCTCTATTTATTTCCTCTTTTTTAATACCTGCTAAGTTTAATGCAACTCTTTGTCCTGCATAGGCTTTTTCAGAATCTTCTCCATGTACTTGTATTGATCTTATTCTTGCTGTTTTATCCTTAGGATAAACTTGTACATCCTCACCATTTTCTAACTTCCCAGATACTAAAGTTCCAGTTATTATTGTTCCTATACCTGTTATAGAAAATACTCTATCAATTGGAATTCTAGGCATTTCTTTTTCATCCCTATCTTCTAAATCTTCAGTTAACTCATCTATAGTTTTTATAACTTCCTTTATTCCTGTCTTCTTAGTTGACGAAACAGTAAATATAGGACTATCTTTTAAGAAAGTATCCTGTAAATATTCTTCTAAATCATCTTTTACTAATTCTAACCATTCTTCATCCACCATGTCAGCCTTAGTTATAACAGTAATACCCTTTTTTATGTTAAGGTACTTTAAAATAGATAAATGCTCCTTAGTTTGAGGCATTACACCTTCATCGGCCGCCACAACTAAAATAACTAAATCCATTCCAATAACCCCGGCTAACATATTTTTAATAAATTTTTCATGGCCTGGTACATCAATTATACCTGCTCTTCTTCCACTTGGTAAATCAAAGTAAGTAAAACCTAATTCTATAGAAATACCTCTGTTTTTTTCTTCCTCTAACCTATCAGTTTCTCTACCTGTTAGGGCTTTTATTAAAGTAGTTTTACCATGATCTATATGTCCTGCTGTACCGATTATTATATTCTTCATAAATGCCCTCCTAAAATTACTTATCTTGTTTTAGTGCATATTTAAAACCATCAACTATATTATTAAAATCCTTTTCATTTATAGTTCTTAAATCTAAATACATTCTATCTTTATATATTCTCGTTATTATCGGTATTTTAAATTCCCTTAATTTATTTTCAATAACAGAAACATTAATCTCATCTGAATAAATCATTATTGCCTTAGTAGGTATCTCTTCTAAAGGCATTGCTCCTCCACCTACCTGGGAATATTGATCTACTATTTCTAAGTTAATATTTTCATTTTTAGATTCTAGCATTCCATATAATTTTGATGCCTTTTCATCTAATTTATTAAGTGATTGAGTTATCATATTTAAAGTAGGTATTTTTTTCAAAGCATCCTTTTCATTTAAATACAATTTAAGCGTTGCTTCTAAAGCTGATATTGTAAATTTATCTACCCTTATTGCCCTTGTTAATGGATTTCTCTTCATTTTATCGATATATTTTTTCTTTCCTACTATTATACCGCCTTGAGGGCCTCCTAAGAGTTTATCTCCACTAAAAGTTACTATATCTACTCCAGCTTTTAATGATTCTTGCACTGTTGGTTCATACTGTAATCCATATTTACTAAGATCTATTAATACTCCACTTCCTATATCTTCTATTACAGGTACATCGTATTTTCTTCCGATATTTACAAGATCGTCTAATTCAACAGTTTTAGTAAATCCTACAATCCTATAATTACTAGTGTGTACCTTTAATAAAGCTGCCGTTTCTTCTCCGATAGCTGTTTCATAATCACTATTATGTGTTTTATTTGTAGTTCCAACATCAACTAATTTCGCACCACTTTGTTCCATAACATCAGGAACTCTAAAGGAACCTCCTATTTCAACTAACTCACCCCTAGATACAACAACTTCCTTTTCCTTTGCAATAGTACTTAATACAAGCATAACAGCAGCAGCATTATTATTAACCACCATTGCAGCCTCTGCACCTGTAATTCTTTTTATTATATCTTCTATATGACTATATCTAGAGCCTCTCATCCCCTTATCTAAATCATATTCTAAATTAGAGTAATTACTTGAAACTTCCTTTATATTCTCCATTATTTCTTCACTTATAAGGGATCTACCTAGATTTGTATGAATTACTGTCCCTGTTGCATTTATAACCTTTTTTAGTTTTAAATTAATCTTTATATTTGACCTTTTAATAATTGAATTATATATTTTTTTTACATCTTCATCTAGATTATCTAGAGTATATTTATTTTCTAGGATACCTTTTCTTATTTTTTCTATTTCTTCTCTAACTGTTTCTACTACAATATCCCTTGGTATATTTTCAATTAAATCCTTTATTTTCTTATTAGATAGTATATCATCAACCTTTGGTAATTTAGAAAAAAGCTTTCTTTTATCCATAATAATTTCCTTTCTTTATTTTATTCTACTAAAATAGGGTATTTATCCTTTTTAATTACTTCTCCTATTATTCTGCATTCAGTAGGATGATTTTTAAGTTCTTCTAAAAGTAATTTAGCTTTATCTTTTTCAACTGATATTAATAATCCTCCAGAAGTTTGAGGATCATACATTATATCTTTAATTTCTTGATTTATGTCATTTTCAAATTTTACTTTATCTCCTATAAAATTCATATTTGAATAACTTCCAGCAGGAACCAATCCCATAGATGCAAATTCCTTTGCCTCTTCTATAATAGGTAATTTTTCACTATAAATTTTAAGTGTTACATCGCTACCTTCAGCCATTTCTAGTCCATGACCTAATAATCCAAAACCAGTTACATCAGTACAACTATTAACCCCTATATTAACCATTGCATCCTTAGCCTTTTTATTTAGGGTTGTCATTATTTTTACTGCTTCATTGTAGGTTTTTTCATCTGTCATTTGAGCTTTTATAGCAGTATTAATAACACCTAATCCAATTGGTTTTGTTAATATTAAATAATCACCAACTTTAGCATCACTATTTGTAAGTACATCACCAGGATGTATAAAACCTGTTACTGTTAACCCATATTTAGGCTCATCATCTTCTACTGTATGTCCTCCGACAATAATTGCCTTAGCCTCTTTTACTTTATCAGAACCACCCTTTAAAATTTCAGCCATTACATCTGTCGATAAACAGTTTGGAAAACAAATAATATTCATAGCTAAACTTGGATCTCCTCCCATTGCATATACATCACTCAATGCATTAGTTGCTGCAATTTGTCCAAATATAAAAGGATCATCTACTACGGGAGTAAAAAAGTCTATAGTTTGTATCATTGCTTTATTATCATCAATTTTATAAACAGCTGCATCATCTGAAGTGTCTAAACCTACAAGTAAATTATCATCTTCAACTTTCGGTAACTGACACAGAACCTGTGCCAAGGTATCAGGACCTATTTTAGCTGCTCATCCTGATGTTTTAGTTAATTCTGTTAAACGTTTTTTTTCAGTCATTGTACCCCTCCTAATATGCTACTATTGAATCTTTAATTGCAGCAAATTTTTTTCTTCCTATACCTGAAACATTCATTATTTCTTCAATTTTATTAAATCTTTTATTCTTTCTATACTCAATAATTCTCACAGCAAGTGCTTCTCCTATTCCATCTAATCTTTCTAAATCTTTAGCACTTGCATTATTTATATCTATTTTATCATTAATATCACTTAATGTAACATCTTCATTTATTTTTTCTCCTTTTTTAGGAACATATACTTTTGCTTGATCTTTTAATATTAAAGCGAGGTTTATTTTATCTACATCTGCTTTTTCTGTTAAGCCTTGGGCCTCTTTAATGGCGTCTATAACCCTTAAACCTTCCTTTAATATAACTAACCCTGGCTTATTAACTTCGCCGCTTACATGGACCATAATGACCCTTTCAGGCTCTTCTTTTTCTAAAACCTCTTTCTTTGTAATATTTTCAATTACTTCACTAGTATTATCTTCTTTATTTATTATTTTAATATCTTCATTATTTGATATTTTAAAACCTACAAAGCCTAATATACAAATAACTAGTATTAGTATAACCATTTCTTGTTTTTTTGTAAAGTTACCCATATAACCACCCCTAAATTAAATTATATATATTGTATTAACTAATATTAATATAGTTATACAATATTTTTAATTTACTTACATAGTCCTAGTATTTTATTCTTAAAATTACATGTTTTTTCTGGTATACTATATAGATAGATAAAAGGGGTGAAAATATTGAAAAAAATCCTAGTAATAACACTTATATTAATTATAGTATTAAATCTAACACAAATAACCTATGCAGATACATTATCTATTCCAGCAGAAACAGCAGTTTTAATCGATGCAAAGACAGGTAATGTTCTTTATAATAAAAATATGGACAAACAAATGTATCCTGCAAGCACTACAAAAATTATGACTGCAATTTTAGCTTTAGAAAAAACTGACTTAGATAATATAGTTACAGTAGATTCTAAAACTCCCTATGAAACTCAACAAGGAGATAGTTCCCATATCGCCTTAAGGCCTGGTGAAAGACTTACAATGAGGGATTTATTACATGCTCTGTTGATTGAATCTGCAAATGATGCAGCTGTTGTAATTGCTAGATATATATCTGGATCAGTTGAGGATTTTTCAAAACTTATGAATGAGAAAGCTAAAGAAATAGGAGCTAAAAATACTCACTTTACAAACCCTAATGGTTTGCCTGATGAAAATCATACTACAACAGCATATGATTTAGCTATTATGGCAAAATATGCAATGGAAAAACAGACCTTTAGAGAAATAGTAAGTAAGTATAAATACAGTATAAGTAAAACAAATAAACAACCTATAAGATACCTAAAATCAGCTAACAGATTACTTTATGGTGTTGGCGCAAGTAATCAGATAAATGTTAATGGTAATTATGTTGATATTAAATATGATGGTGTAAATGGTATAAAAACAGGTTATACTTTTGCTGCTCAAAATTGTTTAGTATCATCAGCTAAGCAAGGAAATAAAGACTTAATAGCAGTTGTACTTCACTGTCAAGGTAGAAATGTATATATAGCTACCCATAAATTATTAAATTATGGCTTTGAAAATTTTGAGAGTAAAAAAATTGCTTTTAAAAGGGAATTTATTGAAAACATTAAAGTTGAACATGGAGATATGCCCTATGTTACTGGTATAATTGGTAAAGATCTTTATATAAACATTCCTAAGGGTAGAGATGAAGATGTAAAAAGAAATATAGTATTAGGTGAAAAGATACAAGCGCCAATAAAAGAAAATCAAGTATTAGGTAAAGTTGAATATAGCTTAGATGATGAAATTCTAGGTACTACAAATATAGTATCAGCTACTAACATAAATATGAAACCAATATATAAAGTAGTTAATAATACAAACGATAGTATATTTAAAAAATGGTGGTTTTGGATTATAATAATATTTATACTTTGGAGAGTATTTATTATGTATAGAAGATATAAAAAGAAAAAATTAAGAAGAAAAAAAAGATACAATATATATAATAACTATTAAAATATTATCATATTAATTCTAACCTATTAATTTGAAAAAGATAAAAAAAATAATAAAACCTCCTAAAGTAAATATTATATCTACTTTAGGAGGTTTTATTCATTCATAAATTATCTTTACTTTATACTATTGCCATTGCTTCTACTTCTATATTACCATCTAAAGGCAATCTAGCTACTTCAACACAAGACCTAGCAGGCTTATTTTTGTTAAAGTATTTTGCATATACTTCATTTATTTTACTAAACTGGTCCATATCCTTAATAAAAACTGTTACTTTAACAACATCCTCTAATGTTGCTCCTCCTTCTTTTAAAACTTCTTTTAAGTTTTCTAAAACGAATTCTGTTTCCTTTTTAATATCCCCTTTAAGAAGTTCTCCTGTTTCAGTATTTATTGGTAATTGTCCAGATGTAAAAATCATATTGCCTTTTTTTATACCTTGAGAATAAGGTCCTAAAGCCTTTGGCGCTTTATCTGTAGAAATAACTTCGCTTTTCAATTAAATTCCTCCTTATTTTTTATTAAACTTAATTATTTATTCTCTCTTATTTCATCTAAATAATTATATATAGTATATCTAGACACACAAAGGACTTCTGCTACATAATCCACTGCTCCTTTTATAAGGAAAGTCCCTTTATCATCTAATTCCTTAACAACCTTTACTTTATCTTCTTTATTTAAATAAGCAACAGGTTTACCTAGTTTGTCTAAAACCTTATTTACAACACTATAAAGTATTTCATTTATGTTATTACTATAAGTTTCTTCTTCTTTATGTTTACCATCATCTAAAGTTCTTGCTAAATCATCTATAACATTTTTAGCTACAACAAATTCTGAAATATCCATGTTTATACAAAGACAACCAACTACTTCTCCCTTTTCATCCTTTATAAACAAAGTAGAAGATTTTAAAGTCCTTCCATCATGGGTTATTGTCTTATAACTTATCAAATTTTTATTATATTCTTCATTTCTTATTGCCTTTAATCCTCTTTCAGTCATAGGGCTTCCAACGTCTCTTCCTGTTACATGTCCATTCGCTATGGCGATTACTGATCCTTGGGGTTCATTTATATCATGTAATACAACTTCACAATTATTTCCAAATGTACTAGCAATATAACCAACCAATTGTTTCATGTTTTCTAATAATGGATGTACCTTTTTACTCATTATTTCACCTCACCTTTAAACTTTTTACAAAATTTGTAATGATTAAAATCTATTAATAAATAATTCGATATAATTATTAATTTTCCTTCATATTTCTATTAAATGTTCTTAATATTTTCTTAAAGCAGTAAGTAAATAACAACTTTTTAACATAACCGTCTCTACTTTATTATTTCGGAATTTTTAGAAAATATAAGTACAGAAAAAGGACTAAAAAAACTTCTCATCCCTACTATCTAAGGATGGGAAGCTTATAACTAAAGAAAAATACTTTTTAGTTATATGTTATAAATTTATCAACATCTATATCCTCAGCATCTACCCAGAGTCTTTCAAGATTATAAAATTCTCTATCTTCTTTATAAAAGATATGGGCTACTATTTCTCCAAAATCTAGTAATATCCATCTCCCTACATTATGTCCTTCTTTATTTTTTAATATATATCCTAACTTATACATCTTTTCTTCTATTCCCTTAGCAATAGCTTTAACCTGTCTTTCAGAATTACCACTGCATATAAGAAAATAATCTGTTATGGTAGTTAATTTTTTAATATCTAATAATTTTATATCAAAGGCTTTTTTTTCATCAGCCGCCTTTAAGATAGTTGTTATCATGTTATTTGCATCTGTCACTTTAATTACCCTCCTGTTTATTTTCATTTATTAGTGAATTTCTTGCTTTAATAGTATTCATATGAATTAATAAATCCCTGTCTATAATATATTTTATTGTATTATTCATTGATAATATTAATGCTTGTTCTAAATCTCTATATGCTATATATCTAATATTTTCTATGCCATTAAATTTTCTATTAGGCTCAATATAATCTGATATATAAACTATCTTCTCTAAAATAGTCATATTTTCTCTCCCAGTTGTATGAAACCTAATTGCGTCTAATATCTCTTTATCCTCTACATTATATTCCTTATTAGCAACTTCTGCACCTAATGGACCATGGATCAGTGAAGGACTTTTTTTCATAGTATTATCTAAAATTATACCAAACTCATATGCTCTTTTCAATAAAAGCTGTATATCCTTATATTTTGCACAATCATGTAATAAACCTGCAATTGCTGCCTTTTTTTTATCGACATTATATTTTTTTGCTAACTTTATAGCTGTTTTCATAACTCCTAAAGAATGGTTGTATCTTTTATTTCCTATTGCATTTTTTAGTTTATCTTCATATGTGTTAATAAGACCCATACTATCCCCCTTAACGATACAAACAATTTTTATCTATATAATATTTTACAGGGTCTGGTAATAGATATTTAACAGACCTTTCATCCTTTATCCTTTGTCTGATATCTGTAGAGGATATCTGCAAAGCAGAAACGGATATATTATATATATTCCTATTATATCTTTTTTCAAGATTTTTAATTTCTGTTTCAATTTTAGATAACTCAAATCCAGGTCTTGTTGCTGTAACAAACTTACACAGGTTTAAAAGTTCGCTAACATTTTTCCAAGTGTGAAGTTCAAGTAATGCATCTGCCCCTGTTATAAAATAAAACTCAGTGTCTTTATATTTACTTCTAAAGGCTTTTATTGTATCAATGGTATAACTGATACCTTCCCTTTCCACTTCAATAGAAGATACTTTAAAATTTGGATTTGTTACTGTTGCTAATAAAGTCATTAAATATCTATCCTTAGCATCAGTTAATTCTTTATTATCCTTATGGGGAGGATTTCCTGTTGGTACAAATATAACTTTATCTAAGTTAAGTTTATGTCTTATCTCTTCTGCAACTACTAGATGTCCTAGATGTATAGGATTAAATGTCCCTCCCATTACTCCGTACTTTTTTTTCTGTGGTGACATTATAAAACCTCCGTTTAAATTCTATATCTTCTATTATATATCAAATGAATTATATCTTAAACACTAAAATATAAAACCCCCTTAATAAATCAAGGGGGTTAACATTGGGTATCAATAAAATTCTTTATCATATTGATTTCATTTTCATCATAGGAAATTATATCATCAATCTTTTCTTGTTCAAAATTTTTGAAAAAAGCTTTTAATTCTCCAGCATTTCCATCTTCATATCTTATGCATTTAAAACCTTCACTATATAACTTCTTTAATTTTTCAATATTCTCCATACAATCAACTCCCTAAGATATTTATTTATTATTATATGGAGTTTATTAAAAATTATATGTTATTTTGGTAGTTCTATTTTTTTATTTTCCTCAGATTCTTTATAAATAACAAACTTATTTCCTATACTTTGTACATATTCAGCATCAGCTTTTTTACAAACTTCATTAGCTGCTTCTTTAGGGTCTAAGAAACTATTATCTAATACATTTACCTTAACTATTTCTCTAGCCTCTAAAGCATCATTTAATTCCTTAACAAAGTTTTTTGTAATTCCGTTTTTACCTAATTGAAATATAGGATTTAATCCATTTGCTATACTTTTTAAATAACTTCTTTGCTTCCCTGTTAACACTTTATCACTCCTTATTAAAATAGCTCTGAATCGTTTCTTGTATTCCTTCTGTTTATCTCATAATTTTTAGTTCCCTTTTTCCATCCAGTTCTAATCTTTTCACTGGGTTGATATTTTTCATTAATAACTATTTCATTTTTTGATAAGCAATAATAAGTAGGTTGATTTTCTTTACAATTATTACAATTGAAACAGTCCATTTTTACTTTTTACCTCCAATTAATCAATAAACTCAAATTCATATCCACAAACATTTACCGTTTCTTCTTCATCTATACCTAAGTCTCTTAATTCTTTAATTATTCCTAAATCCCTTAATCTCTTTTGGAAATAACTCATAGATTCAAAGCTATCAAAATTAACAGAATCTAGTAACCTTTCAACTACTGGACCTTCCACTAAGTATTTACCATTTTCTTTTCTAACTTCAAATCCTTTTTCTTTCTTTTTAGGTTCATATACTACTTTTTCTAAATCAGTTTCTATAATAGGTTCTAAATCTCCTATATTTTGAAGTTTATCATATATCACATATTTAAGCTTATCTATTCCTTTTTTAGTTACCGCTGAAATACTAAATAATTCAAATCCAAGTTTATCTGTTTCTTTTTTTAATTTTTCAAAGCCCTCTTGAGACCTTGGAAGATCCATTTTATTAGCTACTACTATCTGAGGTCTGTTAGCTAATTTCTCGTTATACTCATTTAATTCTTTATTTATTTTATGAAAATCATCAACAGGGTCTCTTCCTTCTTCAAAGGATACATCAATTATATGAACTAAAAGTTTAGTTCTTTCAACATGTCTTAAAAATTGATGTCCTAATCCAACTCCAGCATGTGCTCCTTCTATAAGTCCTGGTATATCAGCCATAACAAAACTTTTACCATTTCCTACTCTAACTACTCCTAAATTAGGATTTATTGTTGTAAAATGATAATTTGCTATCTTAGGTTTTGCTTGTGATACAGTTGATAATAAAGTTGATTTTCCTACATTAGGAAATCCTATTAATCCAACATCTGCTATCATTTTAAGCTCTAATACAGCCCAAATTTCTTCTCCTTTAGATCCACCTTCAGCAAAACTAGGAGCTTGTCTTGTGGAACTTGTAAATTTTTTATTACCTCTTCCACCTCTTCCTCCTTTAGCTATTACAAAGGTTTCATCTTTATCTACTAAATCAGCTATTACTCTGTTAGTTTCTTCATCCTTTATAATAGTACCCGGAGGTACTGAAATAATTATATTCTCACCATTTTTACCATATTTACCTTTGCTTTTTCCATTTTCTCCTGATTTTGCTTTGAAATGCTTTTTATATCTAAAATCAGCCAATGTGTTAATACCTTCATCTACTTTAAGTATCACACTACCTCCATGGCCTCCATCTCCCCCAGCAGGTCCCCCTGAGGGTTCAAATTTTTCCCTTCTCCAAGCTACGGCTCCATGTCCACCATTGCCGCCTTTAAAAAAGACTTTTACCTTGTCTACAAACATCTTTATCATCCTTACTTTCTTTGATAAGTTTATTATATATAGTTTTTATCAAAAGTCAATATTTTAGTATTATTATACCAACTTTTATAAAGTATATTTATATTAATTAAAAATCGTTAATAATATTTGAATATAACGTATCTTTAGGTTCTCTAGTCTTTGGTTTATTTAATTTAAATCTTATAATAATTTCAGACTTTTCTATTTTAACTTCTTCAAATCCACATAATTTATCTAAATCTTCTTTAATAAAAGGTGTTTTAATATTAAATGTTAAATTATATTGATCTTCTTTTATCTTTAGAATTATTACCTTTTTATTATAAACTTCACTAAAGTCAATTATATTATTAATTATTTCATTTAATCTATTAACTATGTATTTTTCATTTTCTATATCTCTATAACTTGTATCAAAACACTCATTTATATTATATATAAATTTTACTCCTTCATAACCTGCTTTTCTAATTTTTTTATCTAAAAGTAGTGATATTGAAGGAATAGATAAAGCATATACCTTACTGATATTTTGCGTAATATCAGTAACCTTTTTTATATGTTCTACTGCTTTATTTTCTTTTTTTATTTGTAAATAACCATATATTATTTGTAATATATTCATATAATCATGTCTTTGTTCCCTTGATAAATTTCTAATATCGTTTATTAGACTTCCCTTTTTTTCATTTAGCTCTTTATATATTATAACGTGATTATTATAGATATAAAATATCAAAGTTATTAGTATAGTAAATAATATAAAATAAGAAATAACTCCTTGATAGTTAAATAACTCAATTATTATATAAATAATTAAAAATAACAAACTAATAAGTCCAAACAATATATTTTTTGACTTTACCCTTTTAGAATCCATTATATACCCCCCTTTGAAATAATTTCCTATTCAATTGTACCATAAATTAAATTTAAAAGGAAAGTATATAAGAAAAAACCTACCGGAATTGGTAGGTTTATTTTGCATCTGCTACTGATTCTATTGGGTACACACTAACTTGTTTTTTGTTTTTGCCTTTTCTTTCAAATTTTACTACTCCGTTTATTGTAGCAAATAAAGTATCGTCCCCACCTCTTTTTACATTAAATCCTGGGTGGATTTTTGTACCTCTTTGTCTTACTATTATATTTCCACTCACTACTTTTTGACCGTCAGCTCTCTTAACACCAAGTCTTTTAGACTCACTGTCACGGCCGTTTTTAGTACTACCTACTCCTTTTTTATGAGCAAAAAGTTGTAAATTCATTTTTATCAACATTTATTCCACCTCCCCGTATTCGAGAGTTATATATTCTGGATACGACTCCATTGTACTCTTTATTCCTACTAAAATTGTTTCCATTACTACATTTGCCTTATCTCTTTTATCTGTATCAATATCCTCAGGTATTAATACTTCTAAGTAACCATCTTCCATATTTACTTTAATATTAATGTTACAAACTTCATTTAAAGAGTTTGCTCCTGTTATAGCTAAAACTGATACTGCAGAACATACTATATCCTTACCACTTTCTTCAAAGCCTGTATGTCCTTTAAGTATATACTTAACTATATCACCATTATTATTTTTGAAAAACTTAATGTTTGTCATATCTTAACTAACCATTAATCTTTTCTATAGTTACTTTTGTATAAGGCTGACGATGTCCTTGCTTTCTTCTATAATCTTTTTTAGCCTTGAACTTATAAACGATAATCTTTTTACTTTTACCGTGTTCAACAGCCTTAGCAGTTACATTTACACCTTCTACATAAGGTTGGCCTATCTTTACACCATCGTCATTTGAAACTAATAAAACTTTGTCAAATTCGAAGTTATCTCCTTCTTTAACATCTAACTTTTCAACAAATAATGTTTCGCCTTCTTGTACTCTGTATTGTTTTCCACCAGTTTCTATTACAGCATACATTACTAACAACACCTCCTCAAACCAGTCTCGCCGATTATAGGTAATTTGCTTTTAAAAACCTCAATCGAGCGGCTACTTACAAAATAAAATTCTATCAGAAGCAAAACCTTTTGTCAACTAATTATATATTATTTTTTTTATCCTTTATTTTCCCCATCTTTTTTACCTTCATATCATTTAGATTTATAGAACTATCTCCTTTAATATATAATTCTATACTATATTTTTCCTTTAAACTAATTAAATAATCACTATATTTGTCTTCTAAAATATCACAATTAAATGGATTTAATAAAAATTCTACAGTTTCTATATTAGTGTGAATATTTATTCTCTTTATTTCATTTTCTATTTTTTTAATAAGAGTATGCTCTGAATAAACCTTACCTGTTCCACTACAACAAGGACAATCCCTAAGCATTTTTGAAGATAATCTCTTTCTATTTTTCTTTCTAGTCATTTCAACTAATCCTAATTGGGTCATTCCTAATATTGTTGACCTTGTTCTATCCTTTTTTAACTCTTTTTCTAAAGTTTTTAATACTAACTTATCATCAGCTTGATTATTCATATCTATAAAGTCAATAATTATTATTCCACCAATATTTCTTAACCTTAATTGTTTAGCTATTTCCTTAGCAGCTTCAAGATTTGTTCTAACCACAGTATGTTCTAAATCAACACTTCCTACAAATTTACCAGTATTTATATCTATAGAAGTTAAGGCTTCTGTTTCATCAATTATTATATATCCTCCACTTTTAAGCCAAACCTTTCTTTCTAAAGCTTCATTAATCTTTCTTTCTATTCCATACTCAACTAATACATTATGACTATTTTCATATAGCTCTACCCTTGATTTTAAGTGAGGAGAAATTAAATCTACTAAATCTATTAAACTATTGTATTTTTCTTTGTCATTAATTATTAATTTATTAGTATCTTTTGTAAATAAGTCTCTTACTGTCCTTTGTACTAAATCTAAATCCTTATAAATAATCCTTGGTGCGAAACCTAGATTTCTTTCATTTTCAATTTTATAATATACCTTTAAAAGAAAATTTAAATCATCCCTTAAATCCTTCTTACTTTTCTCCTCTGCTGCAGTCCTTAATATTATACCCATATTATTAACTTTAATCTCTTCTGCTAAACCTTTAAGTCTTTCTCTTTCCTCATCCTCTGTTATACGTCTTGATATGCCAACATAATCAGTAAAAGGCATTAATACAAGATATCTCCCTGGTAGTGTTATATGGGTAGTTATTCTTGCCCCTTTAGTACCAAAGGGTTCTTTAACCACTTGTACAATTATATCTTGTCCTTGTTTAACCACATCTTTTATAGATATGTCCTTTAAATTTATATCTTTATTATCCATTATATCCTTAGGTATTGCATCTTTAACATAAAGAAATGCATTTTTTTCAAGTCCTATATCTACAAAAGCTGCTTGCATTCCAGGTAATACATTTACTACTCTACCTTTATAGATATTTCCAAGGACTCTTTTATTATCTCCTCTTTCAATATAAAATTCTACTAAATCCTTATTTTCTAGTATTGCTACTCTATCTTGATTTACCCCTACATCAATAATAATATCATTCATATAACCTCTCCCAAAATAATTTTATAATAATATGGGATATCCCCCCTAATTTTTATACAGGTGTAACTATCTCTCCATTCTTCTCTATAAATAAATCTAACCTCTGAATTTTTGTCTCATCATCAATAAGTTCAATATTCTCTTTATTCTTAATTTGCTCTACTAATACTTCTGGTTTTAAATTCCCTGCACTTCCTGTTCTTAAGGTTGTTTTTATTATAGCTTTGTTCTCCTTTAAAATTAAAATAGAAATATCCTTTATATTAGGTCTAATATTTACCTCTCTAGTTATAACTTTCTTTCTCTTTTTCTTTGTTTTAGTTATTAATATTTCTTCTTTACTAAGTATATCATCTATAATAGATTGCATTTTATCCTTTGTTATAGATTTAAAATTAAGTTCTATTACATAAGTTGACCATCTTAATAAAGCCATTAAAGATTTCTTAGATTTAGTATATTTAGCTTTTAAAATTTTAATTCCCTCTGGTAATATTTCATTCATTCTGTCAATAAAAACATCCGGGTTTATATCTTTTATTAATTCTACATCCATATACTCTCCATCACTAGACACTCCGACAGCTAAAGCAGTTGCAAAGGAAAATTTAGGATGCGGATTATAACCTTCAGAATATTTAACTGGTATATTAGCCCTTCTAAAGGCTCTTTGAAATAATCTCATTAAATCTAGGTGAGATATATACTTAAGTTCATTCCCTTTTTTAAATTTAACTCTTAATGTCTTCATTAGCAAACACCGCCTGTAAACTTCGTATTAATACCACATCCTGTACATCCTTCTCTACAATCCTTAGTTAATTCACCTTTTAGCGCTTTCTCATTTTCCTTTATTAAATATTTTTTAGTCACTCCAACACTTATAAAATCCCAGGGTAATATTTCATCATAATCCCTTTTTCTATTAGCATAAAAACTTGGGTCTATATCTAATTCATCAAAGGTTTGTTTCCACTTTTCATAATCAAATATATTTGACCATCCATCGAATTTACATCCTTTTTCCCATGCTTTAATAAGCACTTCACATACTTTTCTATCTCCCCTTGCAAATACTCCTTCTAAAAAGCTTAACCTAGCGTCATGTGTATTAAAATTAACCTTTCTATCTTTTATAATATCTTTTAATAAGTTCTGTTTTTCTTTAAATTCATCAATAGTATCTTGAGGATGCCATTGAAATGGAGTAAAGGGTTTTGGTACAAAGCATGATGCGCTACTTGTCACCCTTAAATTCCCTTTTCTCTTTTCCCTTGGTAACTTAAAGAATACTTCCTTAACCTTATAAGAAAGGTCTTTTATCCCATATACATCTTCCTTAGTTTCAGTTGGAAGTCCTATCATGAAATAAAGTTTAACTGTTGACCATCCTAACTCAAATGCATTTTTAACTGAGTCTATTAAATTCTCTTCTTCAATACCTTTATTTATAACATCTCTTAATCTTTGTGAACCTGCCTCTGGAGCAAATGTTAATCCAGTTTTTCTTATCTTTTGTATCTTTTCTATTATTTCAAGTGAAAAAGAATCAAGTCTTAAAGAAGGCAATGCTAAACCTATTCTTTTTTCTTTGAATTCATCTATTAATTTAGTTACTAATTCATCTAATCTAGAATAGTCACTAGTACTTAATGAAGATAGTGAAATTTCTTCATGTCCTGTAGCATCCACAAGTTTTTTTGAAAGTTCTAATAAGCTCTCTACACTTCTTTCTCTAACTGGTCTATAAATCATACCCGCTTGACAGAATCTACATCCCCTTGTGCACCCTCTAAATATCTCTAGCATTATTCTATCATGAACTATTTCTACGTAGGGTATTATTAACTTTTCAGGATAGTAAGTATCATCTAAATTCTTAATTATTCTTTTTTTAATAACTTTAGGATAACTTTCTTTTTTAGGTATTCTTTCCTTTATGGTTCCATCTTCTTTGTAGGTAACTTCATAGAATGAAGGAATATAAACCCCTTGTAGTTTACTAATTCTTTCAAGAAAATCTACTTTATATTTATTTTCTTTTTTCCACTCCTTATGGATTTTCATAATCTCTAGAATTAATTCTTCTGATTCTCCAATAACAAAAATATCCACTATTTCTGATAAGGTTTCAGGATTATAAACGCAGGGACCTCCTGCTATTACAAATGGATCTTTTTCTTTCCTATCTTTTGATCTTATAGCTATATCACCTAGGTCTAACATGTTTAATATATTTGTATAACTCATTTCATACTGTAATGTGAATCCTATAAAGTCAAAATCTTTAATAGGACTTTTAGTTTCTAATGAAAATAAAGGTATATTATTTTTTCTTAATTCATCTTCAAAATCAACCCAAGGTGCAAACACTCTTTCACAATAAATACCTTTTTCCTTGTTTAATAGATTATATAGTATATGCAAGCCTAAATGTGACATTCCTACATCATATATATCAGGAAAAGCAAATGCAAATCTAGTATCTATATCATTTAAATCCTTAATAACAGAATTTTGTTCTCTACCAATATATCTACCTGGTTTTTCCACTTTTTTTAATATTTTATCTAATATTTCTTCGTTAATCAAATATATCACCCTTATCTATGAGTTTCTTATTTCAATCTTAAATTACATTTTATCATTTTTTCTTATTAATTAACAACTTTTCTAAAGTTACATAGATACCTAAATCCATTGCTCCTTTAATAAGTTCTTCCTCATTTAGTGTTCCCAGTTGAGTACCAGAATTATCAATAACTATTATAATATGATACTTCCCTGGTAAAAAACTATCAAGTATAGCTTTAATAGTTACTGATTTTAAACCTACTAAAAAATGAGCTTTCATAACACCTTTTTTTAGTATTCTTTCTTTTTTTGTAAGTATCTGTTTAATGAATATAAAAGCTGCCATATCCTTTTCTTTTCTGGCAGCGATAACTATATATACCCCAAGTAAAATCATATATATACCTTCATTTTTTTTAAATACATTTAAACTTCCATAAATTATTGTTAATGTTGAAATAACATATGTAAGTGTCATTATAACTTTTGTTGCTAATTTAATACCAATATTGTAAGAAAGAATACCTCTAATTATCCTACCACCATCTAACGGTAAAACTGGAAGCATATTTAATGTAAAAAGAAATAAATTTATTCTAACTATATATTTTACCATATATATACTTACAAAGCACTCATTAATTATTATAAAAATTATTGCAATTATTAGATTAGATAATGGTCCCATTATACAAGTTAAGATTTCTTTTTTAGGATTGTCACTTATAAAGGATTTTAATTTTATAAAACCCCCAAAGGGCAATAAGCATATTTCATCTATTTTTATCCCTTTTTTTACTGCCATTATTATATGTGAAACTTCATGTATTATAAGTGAAAACAATATAATGAAAACGTCAAATAAATATCCAATATATATATATATTGCTAGTAGTATTATAAAAAATATATTTATTTTTATTTTTATACCTTTAATAGTTATTAAAGTCATTAGTAAAACACCTATGTTAAGACTACATCATGTAAAAATTCTATCTTTTTCATAGGATTAACCGGAGAACCACCTTCCCATATTTCAAAATGGAATTTAGTTTTATTTATATTATTAATACTACCTATCTTTTCTCCTGATTCAACTTTATCTCCTATCTCCACATAAATAGCATTCATACCTCCATAGTATGCTTCGATATTTCCATGTCTTATCTTAACATAATTACCATATACTAAATCTTTTCCTTTTTCTATTACTACCCCTTCTGAAATAGCTAATACTTCATTCCTATTAGGTATTATATCCACACCTTTATTAAATATTTCAACACCATTAGATTTTGGCACCTTTCCAAAACTTTTATATATTTCACCTGTTACTGGAATAATAAATCCCTCTTTATTTGAATCTTCATTAAAAACAGAAATCCCCTTCTTAGGTACATCTATTATTTTTTTTGTATATTTTAAAGTAAACTCTTTAACCTTAGTTATTTCCATGTCATAATTAATTGTCTTATCTACAAGTTCAATTGCTGTTTTTGTTATGTTAGTATCTAATTTTTTAATGAAAATTACCATTAAAACTAATATAATACTTATTATTATTTGTTTTAATCTTCTTTTATAAATATTTTTATTATTTTTAGTATTATACCCTGTCTTTACTCTTAAAGATCTAGTCTTATTATTAATAATTTTTCTCAAACTCATAATAGCCCCCCTATCTTACTTTTGTAAAATTATTTATTATAATAATATTTAAATTTCACACTTTTTATTACAAAAGTAAAACACAGCAAATAAAAAATAGCACTTAGTGTGCTATTTTTTCACAACTTTTCTCCAAGACATATCTCCTCGTTCTAAAGCTTTTATTAATATTTCCGCTGTTCCTATATTGGTAGCTAATGGAATATTATGAACATCACACAATCTCATTAATGCTAATATATCTGGCTCATGGGGTTGAGCTGTTAAAGGATCTCTTAAAAAAATAACTAAGTCCATTTGGTTTTCAGCTATTTTAGCTCCTATTTGCTGATCTCCCCCTAATGGTCCTGATAGTACTCTAAATACATCTAGTCCAGTAGCTTCTATTATTCTTTTGCCTGTTGTACCAGTAGCATATATATCATGTTCTTTAAAAATTTCCTTATAGGCCAGTGAAAAATTTACAATGTCCTTTTTCTTTTTATCATGGGCTATCAAAGCTATTTTCATGACTTTCCTCCTAATTAAATATCAAGCCTGTAAGTTATTGTTCATCCTTCATTTTAAGTATTGGAATATTAGCAACTAATGCTGGTATTGATTCATCATCACTTTCTCTTTTAGTTCTAGTAAACTTCATATCTAAGCCTTCCTCATCTATTACCATATAATCAGATATAACTCTTATAATATCCCCTTTTATCATTTCTAAGAAGCGAGGTGATACATTTGTTCTATCATGTATTAAAACTAACTTTAATCTCTCTTTCGCTACACTCTTACTATTCCCATCGTTTTTACTAAATAATTTGAACAAATCCAACTCTATTCCTCCTTCAATTTTATTTTCCAAAAAACATTTTTTTGATCTTTTTAAACATTCCTTCATCCGCTTCTAAATCTAATAATTCTATTTCCTGACCTGTAATTCTCTTTGTTATGTTTCCAAAGGCTTGTCCTGCTAAGGCATTTTCATTAGTTACTACAGGCTCTCCTCTATTAGTGGAAATTACAATTGATTCATCATCTGGTACTATTCCTAAGAGTTCTATGGCTAATATGTCTATCATATCCTCTATATTCATCATATCTCCTCTATTAACCATATCTTGACGTATTCTATTAATTATTAACTTAGGATTGTATATTCCCTTTGACTCTAATAGACCGATAATTCTATCAGCATCTCTTACTGCAGATATTTCAGGTGTAGATATTACAACTGCTTTATCAGCTCCTGCTATAGCATTTTGAAATCCTTGCTCAATCCCAGCTGGACAATCAATAATAACATAATCAAACATTTCTTTAAGCTTTTCACTTAATTCCTGCATTTGTTTAGGTGATACTGCTGTTTTATCCTTAGTTTGTGCAGCTGGTAATAAATATAATCCTTCATACCTTTTATCTTTTATTAGACCTTGTTTTAATCTACATACCCCTTCTACGACATCAACGATATCATATACTATTCTATTTTCTAAACCCATAACAACATCTAAATTTCTTAAACCTATATCAGCATCAACCACTACAACTTTTTTACCAAGCATAGCAAGGCCAGTTCCTATATTAGCTGTAGTTGTAGTTTTACCAACCCCACCTTTTCCTGATGTAACTACTATAACTTCACTCATTTAAATCCTCCTAACTAATACATTATTTTTTTTGTGAATAAGGTATAACCACTACTATATCATTTTTTATTTTTGCTATTTCTGGAATTAAAGGTGATGATATCTCACCATCTGGAGACCTAGCAATAATATCTGCAATCCTAAGTTGCATAGATTTTAATCTAAAAGCAAAGATAATTGCATCTCTATTTCCATCACTCCCTGCATGGGCTATTCCTCTAAGATTACCTAATACTACAATATTTCCCTTTGCTTTTATAACTGCTCCAGGGTTAACATCTCCAAAGATTACAATGTTTCCATCATACTCAATACTTTGACCAGACCTAATTGTCGTCTTAACAAACTTAGTTTCCCCTTCCTTTATGCCCTCAAAGAACTCTTTACTATTTGTCTTTTCAATCTCTTTAGCTTCTTCTTTTTTACAGTCTATTTTTAACCCATATTTTTCATTAATTATAAATCTTAACTCATTTTCTTCCTCTTCAGTTAAATCTCTACCTTTAAAGTTTATTACTTTTCCTCCTTGAAAAAAATTCTTCGCCTTTTTTAATTTAGCATCTAATTGTTTTTTTATTTCCTCAAATCTTCCTTCATTGATGTATATATACAATCCATCAGTATTTCCCTTAAAAACTACTAGATTTTCATCCATTATGTATACCTCCAAATCAAAATGCTACCATATTCTTAATATTCTTCATATGTAGTTTAATTCCTTCTTAAAATGTTAAAAAAAATAAATTGAAAAGATAGTCCTATCTTTTCAATTTATTTTTAAAGTCTATCTTCTCATTTTTATTATTTAATCCTAAATATTGAGCTATTACTTCCCTTGCTACAGGACCTGCATATCCTCCATGACCACCTTGAAAAATTATAGTAGATACAGCTATCTGAGGATCATCATAGGGAGCAAAAGCAACAAACCAAGCATAATTATCATATCCTGTTGCTTGGGCAGTACCTGTTTTTACTCCTACTTTAACTGGAAAATCTTTAAATATCCTTCTAGCAGTACCATCTTCTGCTGCCATATTCATTCCCTTTTTAATAACGTTAAAGTATTCTTTATTTAAATCTAACTCTTCTATAATCTCTTCTTTTCCTTTAACTATGGTATTTCCATTATAATCTTCTAACTTATCAAACACACTTACTCTATGCCTTACTCCATCACTTGCTAAAGTAGCTATATAATTAGCTATTTGTATTGGAGTATATCTATTTTCCCCTTGTCCTATTGATATATTAAATTCATCGGCTAGTCCAAATTTAACATTTCTAAAGAAAGTGTATTTTATATAATCTGTTAAAGTAAATTCTCTACCATTAAATTTAAGCTTTTTATATGGATCTAAACCAAGTTTTTCTAATTTATTAATAACTCCACCTCTAGTTAAATTTAAATCCCAAGTAGATACTTCCTTTACCAATTCATCTGCCTCTGTATTTGTAAGACCATCCTTTAATTTGTCTTTATTACTATATAAGAAGTTTTTAAAACTTCTCTTTGCTATCACAGATTTAGTATCCTTGCTAGGGACTCTACCAGCTCGTTCCCCTGGTATTTCAAGCCCTGTTTTTTCGTCTAAACCAAACTTTTTAGCAATATATGTTATATCTTCTAAATCCACCTCAGCGCCTATATTTCTTTCAGTCCTTAAATTTTTTCCTGCTGTTAATGTAAAGAAATAAAAGTTACAAGATTCTTTAATAGCTTCATACATATTAGTTGCACCATGTATTCCACCATAATCATTATATAT
This sequence comes from Bacillota bacterium, assembly GCA_009711765.1. Taxonomy (GTDB): domain Bacteria; phylum Bacillota; class Clostridia; order Tissierellales; family MES13; genus MES13. The sequence goes on from VEND01000074.1 coordinate 36,233, forward strand.
CCAACAACCAAAGGTCTCTCCACCATATTCTAAATATCCTAATGCATTAATATTTTTATTTGGGTCCATTCCTTTATTAAGTCCTGCTAATCCAGTAACCATTTTAAATATAGACCCTGGTTGGACTGCTGTTCTCATTGCTATGTTTCTAAGTGGTCTTGGTGCTAATCTATCATCTTCATTTTCTGGTTTTAAACTTTCCCAATCCTCTAAAGAAATCCCTGTTGTAAAAAGATTAGGATCATAGGATGGATAATTGGCCATAGCCAAAAGCTCTCCTGTTTTTACATCTATAGCTACTGTAGCTGCAGAAGTAGCATTTTTAAGTTTTCTTGGCCCGTTTTCACCCTTTTCTTCTGTATAATTATAATCTCCCCATTTACTTTTATATTCTCCTGCACTTTGAATTTCTTCTAGGGCATATTTTAAGGAATCTTCAGCTACCTTTTGAAGCTCAGCATCGATAGTTAGGTATAGATTATTACCCGGGATAGCCTTTTCACTATCTATTAGATTTAAAGGATTTCCAACTACATCTACCTCTACTTTTTTATAACCATCCTTACCCTTTAATTCACTTTCATATCTTTGCTCTATTCCGGTCTTTCCTATTATATCATTTCTTGTATAACCTGAATTTGGGTTATCTAAATATTTATCTATCTCAAAGGGTTGACTTATTTTTCCTAAATATCCCAAAATATGTGCAGCGGTTTTTCCCATTGGATAATCCCTTGCAGGTTGCACTTCTACTTTTACTCCGGAAAACTCATAACTATTTTCTTTAATCTTAGCAAAAGTCACATCCTTAACTCCATAGGCTATATTAACTGGTTGATATCCCCTATAACCCTGTTTATTAAGTTGTTCGTTCATAAGCAATATAAATCTTGCTTCATAATTACTTAATTTATTATTAATTTCCTTTGCTTGTCTTAACTTTAAAAATGCATCCTTTGCTGTAGTAGTATCAGTCATGCCTAAACTTTTAAATTGACTTAGCCAGCTTTCTTTATTAATAATCGGTGTGTATTTCCATTTCGCTACCGATATTTTAGGGTTGATTCCAGAATTTAAAATTTCCTTTTGAGAAAAAACTTTAACCTTATCATCTGTAAGTACTTTTTTAACTATACTTATAGATTCTTTTGTTTTTTTATCTTTTACTTTAGTTTTCAACGATAAGTCAATCAAATGTTTCATAGATTCTTCATTTTCTTTATCTTTGTACTTAAAACTTACATATCCATCATTTACTGATATATCTATTCCTGGGTCTAGGCCATTATTTTTAAGCTCTTCTATAAACATTTTCCCTATTATTAAATCTTTTTTACTATCTTTATTATCTAACGTATATACATTAGATAATAAATTATATATAATTGACTCTTCATTACTAGATTTATATTTATTAAGAATAATACTTATAAAATCATCCTTAGCTGATGAATCTATTGTTATAGAATTAATATCCATTAAACTTCTTTTTAAATCTCTATAATCTTCATCATAACTATAGTATAAATACTCTATTTTAAATTTATCTGCTAAACCATTATTCTTTAATACTTCATATGCTTTTAATCGTATTATTGGGTGTTTTAATAAACTTCTAAGAAGCGTTTCATTTGTTAAATGTAATAAAGCGTCTTTAGGCTTTAAATTTGATACATTTTCCTTACTTCTCCATTTATCTATATTCTCTCCGTAATAATTAAAACTAACTTTTCCATTTTTTAAACTTATATCTATAGGGATATCCGTGCCATCACCTTCTAAAATAAGTTTTGCTCTCTCTGCTGTTATAAATTCATAATTATTTAACTCTGTCTTGTTTGTATAATAGGTTTGAAATAAACTATCCTCTAGATTATGTTTTTCTAATAAATTAACTACTTCATTAATAGGATTTTCACCATTTTTATAGTTCTCATTATTTTTATATACTATATTATTAAGCTTTATAGGAAACTCATCAACATAGTTTTCCCCTTCTTTTTCTAAAAGGGTAATAAGCTTTAATGCTACTTTATTTTTATTTTCCCTTGTTAATTCATCCTTCATAACTTGGACTGTAAAACTTGGCTCATTACTTGCTAATAGCCTACCATATCTATCCCTTATTTCTCCTCTAGGAGCTGGTATAGGTACTTTTCTTAATCTTTTAGATTCTGCTAAATCTCTATAATAATCACCCTTAACTATTGTAAGATAACTAAGCCTATAAGCCATACCAATAAATATAACTGCAATTATAATAATAAAAATGTTATATCTATTTTTTAGTTTATCAATTAATTTCACCTATTTCACCTCCGACTTTGTAAACCATATCTACTATAGGGTTCCTCATAATATTTTGCTATTTTTTTATATATGAAAATAGATAATAAAGAATTATAAATCATTTCAATTAAAGCTTTACTTTTTATTATATCTAAAAATTCTATATCCATAGCAAAAAAATACATAAATATATGATAGACTATGTAACTCACTAAAGTAGACAACAAGGTAAAAATAAAAGGTGTCACAGGGTTAGCTTTAAAAATAACCTTATTAAAAAGACCTACAATATATCCTACTAAAAAATATATTAAGGCATAAATTCCTATAACTTTACTAAAAATAACATCTTGTAAAAAACCCACTAAAAGCCCTAATATGCCTCCAAATCTTTTATTATTTAATAAAGCAAAAACAACTACCAAAATTAGGGATGTATTAGGTTTTACACCAAATATATCGATATACTGAAAAACAGTAGTTTGTAATATGAAGTTTATAATTACTATACTAACTACTATAAATACATTCAAATTTAAAACCTCTCTCTATTTAGTTTGTGTTATTATATAAACCTCATCTAGTTTTCTAAAATCAACAGCAGGTTTAACCTTAATAACTTTAACTAACTCCTGTGATCTTTTTTCAACTTCTACAACTTCACCAATGTAAAGATCCTTTATAAAAAGTCCTCCCATACCAGAAGTTAAAAGCTTGTCTCCTTTAACAACATTAGCATTATAATCAAATAATGTTCCCTTTAATCTTTCGTCATTATCCATAACACCAGAAACAATACCATTATCTTGTGTTCTTATGTCTTTAAAACTTACATTACTTCCCTTATCAATAATTGAAATAACCTTTGCCCAGTTTTCTCCTACTTCCATAATTCTTCCAACAAGTCCTGCTTCAATTACTTCTCCTTCATATTCTACAGCAAATACAACAGGATCATCTTTACTAATACCATCATTTAAGCCTTTATCTATAACAAATTTATTAAACCAACTTCCTGGGTCTTTTGAAACTATCTCAGCATCTATAAAATTATACTTAGATTTTTCTTTTAATAAAGCTTCCTTTCTTAAATATTCAGTTCTACTTATAATTTCTTTCATTTCTCTGTTATCTTTTTTAAGCTTTTCTACTTTCTTTTTTAAATTCTCATTTTCCCTTTTAATTTGAGAAAGACTAGTTATTGATTTAAATGTATCAAAAAAAGATTCACCAATATTGTAAACTACCCTTTGTACTGGAGTTATAATATTTCCTATTTTACTTTCTATAAAAGTTATTTCGTCTCTATCTCTAGCTGTAATACCTATAATAACAAGTAAAATGATAGTAATCCCTATTACTATCATTTTACTTGCATGCTTTTTAAATACAGACATTTATTATCACCTAATTTAACCCTTTTTTGTATTTGTAGAAACTCTTCTTAACATCTCTATATCCTCTACTGCTTTTCCTGTTCCTAAAACCACACAATCTAAAGGGTTCTCTGCAATATTAACTGGCATGCCTGTCTCTTTTCTTACTAATTTATCTAAGCCATTTAACATTGCACCTCCACCAGTTAGCATAATACCAAACTCCATAACATCTGCAGCAAGTTCAGGTGGTGTTTTTTCTAATGTAAACTTTATTGCATCTATAATACTTGCAACTGGTTCCTTTAAAGCTTCATATATTTCCCCTGAAGTGATCTCTATGGTTTTAGGTAACCCAGAAATAAGATCTCTACCTCTAATTTTCATTTTATCATCTTTTGATTTTTTATAGGCTGAACCAATATTTATTTTAACTTCTTCTGCAGTTCTTTCTCCAATCATTAGATTATAACTTTTCTTAATAAACTGTACTATTGATTCATCTAACTCATCTCCACCTACTCGAATGGATTTACTTGTAACAATTCCTCCTAATGATATTATTGCTACTTCTGTTGTTCCTCCACCTATATCAACAACCATACTTCCTGTAGGCTCTTGTACCGGTAAATCAGCACCTATAGCTGCTGCCATTGGTTCTTCTATTAAATATGCTTCCTTAGCACCTGCTTGTAAGGCTGCTTCTTCAACAGCTCTTTTTTCAACTTCTGTTACTCCAGATGGTACACATACAACAACTCTAGGTTGTACTATTGTCCTCTTTGGATAAGCTTTTTTAAGGAAATATTTTATCATACTCTGAGTTACATCAAAATCAGCAATAACACCATCCTTCATAGGTCTTATTGCTACTATATTACCAGGGGTTCTCCCTATCATTCTCTTAGCCTCTGAACCAACAGCCATAACATCATTATCTTGTTTTTTAATTGCTACAACAGATGGTTCTCTAACTACTATACCCTTTCCTTTAACATAAACAAGTGTATTAGCAGTACCTAAATCTATTCCCATATCTCTTGAAAATAACGCAAAAATACTCATTATCATTTGCTCCTTCCTAACTTTAAACTTATACTACATCTTCTTCTTTTAAACTAACATATCTGTTATTACCTAATATTATATGATCTAATACCTTTATCCCAAGTATTTTACCACATTCAACTAAGCGTTTAGTAATATTAATATCCTCCTTACTAGGTTCAGGATCTCCACTTGGATGATTGTGTACTAAAATTAAGGATGCACTACTTCTTTTTATTGCAGATTTAAAAACTTCTCTAGGATGAACAATAGAAGAGTTTAAACTCCCTATCGATATATCTTCGATACTTATTATTTTATTTTTGGTGTTTAACATGATTACTTTAAAATATTCCTTTTTTAAATTTTTCATATCATCCATTAATAAATTAGATACATCCGAAGGTGAAGTGATCTTCACTGTATCGATATTTCTATATTTAATAGATCTTTTTCCTAATTCTAAAGCAGATAAAATTTGTGCAGCTTTACATCTTCCTATCCCATCTATTAAAGTTAATTCATCTACACTACATTCATTAAGATACAAAAGCCCCTCTTTATCTAGAGTTAATAGGTTTTGAGAAATTTCTAATGCTGATTTATTTTTATTCCCTGTCCTTATTATTATAGCTAACAATTCAGAATTAGACAATGATTTAACACCTTTTTTATAAAGTTTCTCTCTTGGTCTTTCATCTAAAGGTAAATCTTTAATAGTATACTTACCCATCGTTCCTCCTGCTTATAATAGATTTATGTTGAAATGCTTAGTTAAAAGATAGTCTACTTTCGATATCGGAAGTCCCACAACATTTGAATAAGACCCATAAATATGGTCTATAAGTATTGCTCCTATACATTGAATCCCATAACCTCCAGCCTTATCTTTGTATTCACCTGTTTCAATATAATTTTTTATAGTTTTACTGCTTAGTTTCCTAAACTTAACTATAGTTTCTTCATAATCTATAATCTTAATATTTGTACCTGCTTTAATAATTGATATCCCTGTTATTACACTATGTTTTTTCCCACTAAGACTTAAAAGCATTTCAAAAGCTTCATTTTTATCCTTAGGTTTGCCTAATATCTTGTCACTATACACTATTGTATCTGCAGCAAGTACAATTTCTTTACTTTCAACATTTTTTGACACATCATATGCTTTTTCAAAAGCTAATGCCATTGCAACATGATGGGGTTTTTCATCTTCAAATACTAATTCTTGAATATTACTTTTTTTGACCTTTATACCTATATTATACCTTTTTAATAACTCCCTTCTTCTTGGGGAGCCAGAAGCTAAAACTATATTTTTCATAAATCCTCCTAAATCTTTCTAAATATTAAAATAGCTAAAATAATACCTATTGCACTGGCAGCATTTAAATTTAGACTAAATCCAAATGTTAAATCTAATACATTTAAATCTAAATGTAGTGGGGGGTTAAGTCCTATTGAATAACTCTTAGCTAAAAGAGGTATTTTATCTCCTAATAAATCACCAATAATACCACCTAGTACTAATCCCACTGCTAATAATAAAATTAAAATCCAAGGATTTCTATTTCTAGCCCTCATTGTATTCCTCCCTTTTTTTAAAAGAAGCTTATTATAAGTTAGTAAAATTAAAACTCATATTTTTATTTTTTAAATTTTTAGTTAGATATATAGAGGATAATCCTACGAAATATCCTGAAAAAAGACTCATTAACATCATAATAGGTAAATAGGAAAAAATCCTTATATTCTCTATAATTAAACTCGCTACTGCTATTTGAGCAAAACTATGACTTATCGCTCCAAATATACTAACTCCTATTAAACTAAAATATCTAGATAAAAACTTATAAACTATAAACATAACTGTTACACTTAAAATAGCTCCTGACAAGCTATAAAATAATCCTGAAAAGTTTCCTGTTGATAATGCAAAGGTTAGACTTCTTAAAATGACTACTATTAATGCTTCTTTATATCCAAATATAACTAAAGATACCAACCCTATTATATTTGCAAGCCCTAATTTGACTCCTGGCACTACAAAGGGAATCGGTATAAATGACTCTACAATACTTAATACTAACCCTATAGCAACTAATAATGCTAAAAATATTAACTTTTTCATACTCATGTCTAGCCCCCCTAATGACTAATTTCATCTACTTTAGATTCTTTATTACCTTCTAACTCTATAACTAATCTGTTGGGAAGACAGACAACTACATTTCCTGGAGCATTAATCCACCCCTGTTTTACACATAATTGGTCGTGACAATCTGCTTCTATCATTCTAACTTTATTTTTACCTATTTCTATTTTGTTAAACCCATATTCTGTTTTTACTTCTATTGTTTTTCCTTCCATATTAGCTCCTAAAGATATCTTTTTATATTCTTTACCATTAACTTCTACTCTTACATATTGAGCACCTTCATTAACAGCAACTTCTTTAACAAAATATAAACCAGATAGACTAATTATAATAACAAAAAATATTAATATCTTGTCCCATTTAGTCATATTTATCTCCTTTTATTTTCTTAACTATATACATTTTTCAATAAAAATTACACATTATTACATTTAAAGTTTACCACTTGCAGTAATCTTTTACAAGTAACAATTTTTTCATAAATCAACTTAGTCTAAAAGTTTCATAATAAATGTATCATAAAAGAAAAACTAGGACCAATGGCCCTAGCTTTATTATTTCATTTCAATTGCATCTTTAGGACATTTCTCTTCACAAACGCCACAACCGATACACTTTTCTTCATCTACCTTGTGAACTTTTTTAACTTCTCCCTCTATTGCATCCACAGGGCATTTCTTAGCACAAATTGTACATCCAATACAATCATCTTCTTTTATTTTAGCTTTCTTTCTATTTTCAAAGTTAGCCCAAATTGCATTTGTCGGACATTTTTCCGCACAAAGCATACAATTTTCACACTTATCATAATTTATCTTAGCTAAATTATCTTCAAATTCTATAGCATCAAATGGACATGCCTTAACACACAATTGACATCCAATACATCCTACAGAACAGCCATTTTTAACTTCTTTACCTTTATCTTTACTATTACAATCAACAACAACATCCTGTCCATAAGGCACCCATCCAATTACATCTTTAGGACAAGTTTCTAAACATGCTCCACAAGATGTACATTTTTCAGGATCTATTTTTGCAATTCCATCTTCTATATATATAGCGTCAAAGTTACATGCATCAACACATGTTCCTAGGCCTAAACACCCAAATTGACAGCTTTTACTTCCACCTTGTACCATTGCTGCTGCTTTACAATCTTTTATTCCTGTATATTCAAGCTTCTCTTTAGCTTTTGAATTATTTCCACTACATAATACCCTAGCTACTTTCTTTTCACTTGATCCTGCATCGACTCCCATGATATCAGCTATTTTACTTGAAGCTTCTTCTCCTCCAACGGGACATCCATTTGCAGGTGCTTCACCCTTAGCTACTCCATCTGCAAATGCATCGCAACCAGGATAACCACACGCACCACAATTAGCTCCAGGAAGGGCATCTCTTATTTGTTCAACCTTTGGATCAACTTCAACTGCAAATACTCTTGAAGCAACTGCTAAGCCTGATCCAAAAAGTAAACCTAGTCCTCCTAAACTAACTATAGGTTTTAATAAACTATTAAAATCCATGTACTTTCACCCCCTAAACTAATCCAGCAAATCCTAAGAATGCTATTGACATTAATCCTGCAGTTATTAAAGCTATAGGAGCTCCTTCTAATGATTTAGGTACATCAGCTATAGCTAATCTCTCTCTGATTCCAGCAAATAATATAATTGCTAATGAAAAACCTATAGAAGCAAATATACCATGTGCTATCGTTTCTATTAAATTAAATTCTTCTTGTATATTTAATATAGTTAAACCTAAAACAGCACAGTTAGTTGTTATTAATGGTAAGTAAACCCCTAAAGCTTCATATAAAGAAGGACTTGATTTCTTTATAAACATCTCTACAAACTGTACTAATGATGCGATTACTAATATAAACGCAATTGTCTGTAAATAAGCTAGTCCTAGTGGTTCTAAAACTGCATATTGCACAATATATGTTATTACTGATGCTAATGTCATAACAAAAGCAACAGCCATTCCCATACCAGAAGCAGTTTCTACTTTTTTAGAAACTCCTAAAAAGGGACATATCCCTAAAAATCTAGATAATACAAAGTTGTTTACAAGCATTGCACTAATTGCTATTTTCAAGATTTCCATTTATAATCCTCCTTTACGCGTTATTAGCCTTTTTTTGGCCAATCCAATTAATTATTCCCAGTAAAACACCTAGTGCAAGGAATGCTCCAGGAGGTAAAATCATTACTATAGCAGGTTTAAAAGCTTCTCCAAATAGTTCAAAGCCAAACACACTACCTGCACCTAGAACTTCTCTTACAATACCTAATATAGTAAGAGCAAGAGTAAAACCTATTCCCATTCCTAATCCATCAGCTAAAGCCTTTACTGGTTTATTATTTGAAGCGAAGGATTCCGCTCTTCCTAATATAAGACAGTTAACAACAATCAAAGGAATAAAAAGTCCTAATGATTTATATAAACTCATTGCATAAGCATGCATAAACATTCCAATTAATGTAACAAAAGTAGCAATTACAACTATAAATGCTGGGATACGTATTTTATCTGGTATAACTTTTCTAAACAAAGAAATAACTAAATTAGATCCCAATAAAACAGAAGTAGTTGCAAGTCCCATAGCCATACCATCTGTTGCAGTTGTAGTAACGGCTAGTGTAGGACACATACCTAAAAGTTGTATGAAAACAGGGTTTTCTTTACCAATTCCATTTTTAAAAGTGTCAAACAATTTCATCATTTCACCTCCGTAATAGGACTACTTATTTAACTTCTCGTTAAATAATGTTCTTGCTATATTTACACCTTTAGTCACTGCATCTGAAGTTATTGTTGCACCTGTTAAAGCTTGTATTTGATTATCTTTACTTGGTGCTGTTTTTACAACAAGAACTTCATTTTTAGCTTTAATTCCTTTATATTGATTTTGGAATTCACTTCCTGTAGCATTAGCTCCTAAACCTGGTGTTTCTTGATGCTTAACTACCTTCACTCCAGTAATGGCTCCATCTTTTGATATTCCTGTTATTACTTCAACATTTCCACCATAACCAGGAGTAGCAGTCTTAATTGCATAACCTGCATCTGATTTATATACTGCTAAAACTTTACTATCTGTATCTATATCTACAGGTTCAAAATTATCTGCCTTTGGTAGTACTTCTTTTCTTGCCTCTTGACTTGCCTTAGCTTCAACTTCTTCTATTTTTTTAGAAGTTATTCCATTAGAAAGGCCAAGTATCGTGGCAGATATTGCTGTTATTAATAATAATACTAATCCTAATTTAATTATCTCACGCATTTTGCTTCACCTCACCAAATACTTTTGGACTTGTATATTTGTCTATTATAGGTGCTGCAACATTCATTAATAATATTGAATATGAAACTCCTTCTGGATATCCACCATATAATCTAATTACTGTAGTTATAACACCACAACCTACTCCAAATATAATATGTCCCTTAGGAGTTACAGGTGATGATGAATAGTCAGTCGCCATATAGAATGCACCTAACATTAATCCTCCTGCAAATAAATGGTAAGTCATTGCAGAAAATCCACCGTCTAATATAAGTGTTAATACTGCTACAGTTGCTATATAGGAAAAAGGAATTCTCCAAGTTATTACTCTTCTATATAAAAGCCAAATTCCACCTATTATTAGTGCTATAGCTGAAGTTTCTCCTAAACAACCACCTATATTACCTACCATAATATTTGTTAAAGTTGGCATAGTAGCACCTGAAGCTTCTCCTCCCATTATTGCAAGAGGTGTTGGTGTAGTTACTGCATCTGCTCCTGTAGTTACCCAACTTGTCATAATTACTGGCCAAGATGCTAAAAGCATTGCTCTGGCTGCTAAGGCTGGGTTCATAAAGTTATGACCTAAACCACCAAAAGCATGTTTAACAATAGCTATAGCAAACATCGAGCCTATAACTGGTATCCACCATGGTGCGGACGCTGGTATATTAAAAGCTAATAATAAACCTGTTACTACCGCACTATAATCATTAATAGTGACAGGCTTTTTTAATAGCTTCTGTATTACTAACTCAGTTAACACTGAAGCTCCAACTGCAAGTACTATAAGTTTAATAGCATTAAATCTATAGAAATAAATACTTGCTAGAGTAGCTGGTAACAGTGCTATTAAAACATCTAACATTATTCTTGATATTGTTTCATCTGACCTAAGATGTGGAGAAGATGAAGCAATTAATTTATTTTCCATTTCTGAACCTCCCATCAACTAACTTTTTCTCCTTTTAGAAATTATTTCTCTTTTAGCAACTCTGATTGATTGAAGAAGTGGTCTCTTTGATGGACATATAAATGAACATGATCCACATTCAATACAATCAAGGGCATGATAACCTTCAGCCATATCATACATATCCTTTAATGAAAATCTGCTTATAAAAAGTGGCTGTAAATTTACTGGACAAATGTCTACACATTTACCACATCTAATACAATCTTTTGGTTCTGGGATTTTCGCATCCTTTTCATTTAGTACTAATATACCTGAAGTACCTTTTATTGCAGGAACTTCATCAGTAAATTGTGCTAATCCCATCATAGGTCCACCCATAACAATTTTTCCAGGTTTTTCACTAAAACCTCCACATTGTTCGATAATATCTTTAAAAGGTGTACCAACTTTAATAATTAAATTCTTTGGTTCTTTAATAGCACTACCTGTGATTGTTGCTATTCTTTCAACTAAAGGTATGCCTGTTTCTATAGCATCAGCTATAGCAGCTGCAGTTCCAACATTATTAACCACTAGACCTACATCCATAGGAAGTCCACCTGAAGGAACTTCTCTGCCAGTTACAGCATTAATAAGTCTCTTTTCGTCTCCTTGAGGATATTTAGTTACTAATGTCGCTATTTTAATATCAGATTCATTCTTTGTAGCTTTTTCCATTGCTTCTATAGCATCAGGTTTGTTAGTTTCTATAGCAATATATCCATTACTTATACCTAATACTTTTAATATTGCTTTAAGTCCCTTTATAACTTTTTCAGGACTTTCAAGCATAAGCCTATGGTCTGCTGTTAAATATGGTTCACATTCAGCACCATTTAAAATTACAGTATCAATCTTTTTATCTGGTGGTGGAGATAATTTTACATGGGTTGGAAATCCTGCTCCACCTAACCCTGTAATTCCTGCTTCCTTAATAATATTTAATATTTCTTCTTTGCTTAATGATTCCACTGTACCTTTAGACTTAATACTTTCATGCACTTCATTCTTTCCATCAGATTCAATAACAACTGTCATTGTTTTACCAGTAGGTGCATTCATTTGTGCTACCTTCTTAACAGTTCCAGACACACTTGAATGAATAGGCGCCGATACAAAAGCGTCTGATTCACCAATTCTTTGTCCTACCTTTACCTTATCACCAACACTAACTATTGGTTTACAAGGTGCTCCTATGTGTTGTTGCATAGGTATCTTTACTATTTTTGGTTCTTTAGCTTTTTTAATAGGAACCTCTTCTGTTGACTTTTTAAAATGTGGTGGATGTACTCCACCCTTAAAAGTGAGATTCTTTAAATCCATTTATTTCACCTCTCGTTTATAAATTTAAATACTAAAAAAAGATTTTGTATACAAAATCCTTAATGCAATAAAAAAAATGAAAAAAAGTTTATAGCTTGTACAATTTTTCATAGGGCATTAGTGAAAACCCTTTTCTAAAGTGCATAAATTATAACTAAAACTATAAGGCACTTTAATATATTAACATAAAATTAAAATTTGTAAATGTCAAAAACTGGGACTAAAGTTGTCCAACAGCCTTAACTCCTTAATTATTATAGCATTTTTTTGTCGAAATGTACAAGCTAATCTCCTTGTAATTTTATTTTTAAAATATTTAAAGATACAACTCCTTTAAATTTTCCTTTATATAATCTCTAATCCAAAGTAAAATATCAGCATTATTTATATCTACATCTTCTAACATTTCTTTTACTTTCCTTGTATCTAGTACAAATTCATTAGTATTAACTATGTGTCTATACACTATATCAATATCTTTATTATTATTAATTAAAGTGGTAATTGTTTCTTCAATTTTTCCTAAGGGAGCTCTGTCTATATGACTATGTTTAAAACTAGCTTTTAATTTCGTCCCAACATTCTTTTTAGAATCTATTTTAAAAGTTCCTTCACATCTTTCAGAAGATGCTTTCATAAGTGAAAGACCAAAACCAACTCCCCTTGTTTTTCTTGTGGTTACAAAGGGATTTGTAACTTTTGATAGAAAATCTTCATCCATCCCTTTACCATCATCTTCAATAATAATTATTAGTTTATCTTCTTTTAGTAATTCTTTTATTGTTATTTTTAGAAGTTTTGCTTCTGCATCTATTGAATTTTCAGCTAAATCAAGTATATGAAGTGATAATTCTTTCACTTTACATCCCCCATTTTTTTCTTAGTATGTGAAAAATAGATTCTATATTCCGATTACCTGGATATAGATAATTTTCTTCCTCGTTTATATCCTTTAAATAATGGGCATCAGAATTTTTTATTATATTGTATTTTCTCTTATCTATAAATTTCTCTAAAATATCAAAATCACAATTTTTAGAAATTTCTATAGTTTTAACACCTAAATTATCAGGAATAAAACCTAATACTCCTAATAAACTATATGCCTTTTTATCCACATGGGCAGGTATTAACAACCCATTATTATCTAATACTATCTTCTTTATTTCATCTAATTTATATTTACTACTATTTAGAAGTAGTTTGTCCACTTTCCTTACAATTTCATCTTTAGAGTTTAATACTAATTGCTCACCAAATACTTTTTCATTATTTTTTATATCAGGTAAACTTTTATATACTTTATTTTCAAATTTGTAAAGATCTTTTATAGTTTTAAAATAGCAAAGTACGTGCACTTCTTCCTTAGTTGTAACTTCGATTCCAGGTATTACTAAAATATCTTTCTCCCTAGCTAATTCAATTACAGGTTCTACATTTAGAGCTTTGTTATGATCTGTGACTGCTATTATATCTAACCCTTTTAAAAATGCCATATTAACAATATTATTTGGTGTCATTTCATTATCTCCACAGGGTGATAAAGCTGAATGTATATGCATATCAAAGCTTAATTTCATATTATACTCCTAATTTTGCTAGTTTTGAAGCTAATTCATATGCGCTTAATTTTGTTTTTAATAACGGAACTTTTACAGAGTCAGCCTTTTTTATAGTATCCTCATCTATCTCCATATTCTCAACTATGATTATTGCAGATACATCAACTAATGTTGCTACTGCAATAACATTTAAGTGTGTTTGAATAGTTAACCATAAATTACCACTCTCGGCCTTTGACATTACTAAACTTAGCAAATCTCCTATATAAGCCCCGTTAACTTCCTTTTTCTCATTATTATAACCTGCTATAACTTCTAAATCTAACTCATCAACTAATTTAGATAATTCCATAATTATACCCCCATTATTTTTCATCATTTAAACGAAATATGCAATTTTCTATTTTAGCAAATCCATTTACAATATCTTCTGCTAGTGCATAACAGTTAGGTGCTCCACAAGAACCACAATCAAGACCTGGAAGCTTCTTATTTATTTTTTTAATTTCCTCAACCATATTCATTGCTTTCTTTATATCAGAATCAAGCTTCATTACGCTCTTAGGTTCTATCTTTTTTGTCAGAGTTAATACTCCTTTTTTATACATATCCATGGCTATATCTTTATCTTTAAGTTCTAAAGCTTTGTCACCTTCAGAAAGCTTTCTTACCCTACTTTTTGCAATAAATGGGTTTTCTACATTCAATGGTCCTCCGACACAGCCACCGAAGCATGCTAATCCTTCGAAATAATCTATATTATCAAGTTTTCCTAATTCTATTTCTTCTAATACTTTAATTACATTTTCTATTCCATCAACAGCAACATAATTATTTAGTCCTAAAGCATGACTCTGTCCGCCTACTCTAGCCCATCCTCTACCTAAGGGAGAGCCCATTTCAAACTCTTCTTCTGTTGTTATTGTCTTTTCATTTCTTACTATATCACCATATACTTTTTTTATTGATATTACTCCATCTACATAAGAATGTTTAAGTCCTACTGGTCTTACTGTACTTGTAACCTTAGCTGGACAAGGGGTTAAATAAAAAACTCCAACTTCTTTAGGGGATAGATTATATTCTTTTATTACTTTTTCTTTAGCTAACCTTGCAGCAACCTCCATGGGTGATTCAACTTTTATAATATTATCTAAAAGTGAAGGGAAGTTAAGTTGTATAAGTCTCACTACTGCTGGACATAAAGAAGAAATAATCGGTTTAGGTAAATCGTTTTCTTTGATCTTTTCTTTAATAATATAGGTTACTATATCAGCTGCTATCCCCTCGTCATATATATAATCAAATCCTAATTTTTTTATCCCTTGAAAAATTCTATTCATATTAGTACTTTGAGTAAATTGTCCATGCATAGTTACAGATGGTATAGCTATATTAAACTTAAAATGATTTAATTTGTCTAAATCGTCTGTTAGTACGTTTTGTGCATGATATGGACAGACCTTTATACATTCACCACAGTCTATGCAACGCTCTTCTATTATCATAGCTTTTTTATCCCTAATTCTAATAGCTTCTGTAGGGCATCTTCTCATACAGTTTGTACATCCGTTACAATTATTTTTATCTAAAACTACAGAGTGGAAATATTTGTCCATAATTATTTCACCTACTTCCTAATTTATGTGTTTTTATTTAAGAATATTTTTATAAAGACTTTTGTGCCCTTACCTTCTTCAGACTTTAATTCAAATACATCCGCACACCTTTTAATATTAGGTAGTCCCATTCCTGCTCCAAATCCCAATTCTCTTATTCTTTCTGTTGCAGTTGAATAACCTTCCTTCATAGCTAAATTAACATCTTTAATACCAGGGCCATTATCTTTAACTACAATTTGTACTTCCTTAGGAGTTATTTCAACGTTGATTTTTCCTCCATAAGAATGTATAGCAATATTCATTTCAGCTTCATAGGTTGCTATAGAAACTTTTCTTATCACCTTAGAAGCTACTCCTAACTGTTTTAATATCTTTTTAATATTACTTGAAGCTTCTCCTGCCCTTGTAAAATCATTAGAATCTACATCATAATTTAACTTCATTGAATTGCTATCTTTAGTCATTAATTTTCGCTCCTTCTATTTTTACACCTCTTAAACCATTTTCATATAATAAACCAGAGGCAGTAAATAGAATATGATCTGTCTTTAATATTGTACATTTATTATTTCTTGCAAGCTTTAATATATCTTCACCTGGCTTTTTTCCTCTGACAAAAATAATTGCAAACAAATCTATCATTTCTGCTGTTCTTATAACTTGAGGGTTTGTTAACCCAGTAAGCAATATAGTACCATCATCTACAAATGCTAATACATCACTCATTAAATCAGACCCAAAGGCAGAATGTACTTCCCTATCTAAATACTCTCCCCCTGTTAAGACTTCTGCATTTAAAATTTCTTTTATCTCTTTAAGTTTCATATTTACCTCCTTTATTAACCCTTCTTTATCGTCTTTAGATATTCCAGTAACATTTTATTATACTCCATATACACTTCAATATCAATAGGTTTTTGTATATTGGATAATATTGTATTTCTTTTATCCAAATTATCTTTAAATCCTTCCATTAAAGTGATAATATCCTTTGTTTTAAATTTATTATCTAACTTGTTGATTTTTTTCTCTATTTCACTATTATTCTTTATAATTTCATTTTTTAATGGTTCTACATCTTTTTGTGTTAAAGCTTTTATCCATAGTTCAGTTTCTTTATCATATGAATTTTTAAAAGTTTCTAAAAGCATTTTTAATTCTTCTATAGTTTTGTTATCTTCCCTTTGATATTCTATTTTATTTCCTAATATACAATTTTCATTTACAAAAGCATCCTCAAAGGATATATCTATACTATCTATAAACGTATCTGCCTTTTTCCTATCTAGGAAACTTCCTATAAATAATTTGTAATTTTCCATTTTTAATATATAGCCATTAAATCCACTTTGCTTTACTTTGTTTAAAAAGTTCTTTGCATTTTCTAATTCACTAAAACTTCCTACTTGTATATTATATATATTAATATCTTTAATTTTTAACTCTTTTTTAACATTGTTTTCTTCTTTTTTCCCCACTGTATTATCAGTAATTGTCTCTTTACCTAACTCTTCTTTAATTTCACCTATATTTTTATTAACATCACTATTAAATCTTGGTAATATTACATAATTAACTAGCCCGATACCAAAAATTATACCTATAGCAGGGGCTATTACGAAAAATGTTAAAAATTTAATAAGCTTGTCCCTTTTTTTATAACCTTCTCTATTTCTTCTAGACCCTCTCATATCGTCCCCCCTATTTACATAAAACCATCCATATCCATTCTAAGCTGTACAGGATCATTTGGATATACTATATTAGATACAGTTAGCCCTAGTAATCTTACTTTCTTATTTATATTAAACTTATTATTTAATATAAAATGTGCTTTGCTTTTTATTATTTCTAAACTGTCAGTTGGTGATTTTAGTGTTAGACTTCTTGTTTCTATATTAAAGTCCTCATACTTTATTTTTATGGTAATAGTTTTAATTTTATATCTGTTTTCCTTAATTTTTTTAAAAACATCTAAAGAATATTTATTAAGTGTGTAGTTTAATACTTCTCTATCTAAAGTATCATGGGAAAAAGTATTTTCTTCTCCTATAGATTGAGATTTTGATTTCCACTCAATAGGCCTATTATCTTTTCCATTGGCAAATTCTATTAATTCTAGCCCTCTTTTCCCAAATTTCTCAACTAATATATCGCTATCATACCTTTGGATATCTTCAATCTTATATAAACCTAATCTATTAAGTTCTTTTTCTGTTTTAGGCCCTACTCCCCAAAGTTTTCTTATGGGTAATTTTTTTAAAATATCTTTAGCATTTTTTTTACTTATTACTGTAAAACCATTTGGCTTATCCATATCTGATGCAAGTTTTGCAAGAAATTTATTATAAGATATTCCTATCGATGCAGTTAGATCTAATTCATTTTTTATTGATTTTTTAATTAATTTTCCTATTTCTAAAGCTTCTTTCCCTGTTACATCTATAAAAGCCTCGTCAATAGAAATTGGTTCAATTTTTTTGCTATATCTTTTGAAAATACTTTTAATATGATTTGATACTTGTTTGTATTTATGTTTATTTGTAGATACAAATATTAATTTAGGGCACAATCTTTTTGCTCTTTTACTAGACATGGCTGATTTAACTCCGTACCTTCTTGCTTCATAAGATGCTGCACAAACTACTCCTCTACTGTTAGGTTTACCTCCTACTGCTACAGGTTTATTTTTTAATTTTGGATTATCTCTTTGTTCTATAGAAGCAAAAAATGCATCCATATCTACATGTATTATTGATCTATCCATAAAAACACTTCCATTTCTATCATATCCATATAATAAATTTTATCATTTTTTAAAGCTTAGAAAAAGAGCTAATTAAATAGCTCTTTTAACCTGCATATGTACTTATTTTATTTCTTCCTTTTTGTTTTGAACCTGTATACATCGCCCTATCAGCATATGCTAATAAACTAGATCCTGAATCAGCATTATAAGGAAACTCTGATACACCACCACTTATTGTTAATTTTACCTTTTCTCCCTTTAAACTATAAAAGCTATGACTTTCTATTATCTCTCTTATTCTATCAGCAATTACATAAGCACTTTCTTGCTTGGTATTTGGAAGTAATATTGTAAATTCTTCTCCTCCATATCTAGAAACTAAGTCTTGTTTTCGAACATTTTCTTTAATTACCTTAGCTACCTCTTGTAAAATTTTATCACCGGTTTGATGACCATAGGTATCATTTACAGATTTGAAAAAATCTATATCAAATATTATTAAACTTGTACTATTACAATTTATACATGTTTTTCTATTACAGTTACCACAACTATCATTTAAAGCTTCTAAAGCATCATAAAAATATCTTTGATTATAAAGTCCGGTTAAAGCATCCTTAATCGCCTTTGTTTTTGCTTCTTTATAAAGTCTTGCATTTTCCATTGCAATAACTGCTTGACTTGCCAGTGTATCTATTATATCTAATCTTTCCTCTGTAAAATGTTTTTGATTTTTACTACATATTAATAAGCATCCTATCATATCATTTTTAAGCATCAATGGTTCATAAAGTATTGACCTTACATCCTTAGAAATATTATCAAAATCATTAAATAACTCACTTTTATTTAAATTTTCAATAACAAAGCTATCTTTTAACTCTTTTACTTTTCTTATTTTATTAGTCATATATTTATCTACCTCTTCATTTTTTATATCAATTTCATCAGACTTTTTAAATCCTAATGTTTCTATCTTTGAAGTAACGTTATTAATTTGAAGTATAGAGCAATAATCACATTTAGCTAATTCATTTACTCCCTTTAATATACTAGAAGTTGTTTCTTTTAAGTCTAATCTTGAACTTATTGATAGTGATATATTTTGCACAACTTTTAGTTCCCTGTTTATGAATGTAAGATTTCTTATTAACCTAAATAAGAAATTTGCTGAAATTATTAAAGTTAAATAAATAATAATTCCACCATAACTATACTTATTATACGATAAAGTCAGTAAAATTGATAATGGTATCACTATGAAATTTGTATAAAAATCCCATATGAAGGTTTCCTTTATTTCCTCAGGTAATTTACCCTCTTGTGATTTAAGTTGTATAAATAAAAATAACCAATTTAAAGAAAATACACAAATCCCAAAAGCAATGTATTTAAAAATACTAAAAATTCCTTCAGCATTTATTAAAAATCCAGTATATTTAAAAGCATAATGGGTAACTGCATAAATTATTATAAACATACTTGAATATAATATAATTTTCCTTTTAGGTATTGAATGAAAAATCAATCCTGACAATATAAAAAGAATAGTTATTAACCATAAAGTAGGCTTAAGTCCTAACATAAAATAAGCACCAAGCATAATAGCAGAATCTAAAGTTACAGTAAATTCTGAAATTCTAATGTGTATTTTTTCTGTAACTAACCCTGAAACAATCAATAATAAAAACAATACAATATTCATATCCTTATATTCATTAGTAAAAATATTAACATATAAAAAAGCTAATATTCCAAGAGAGCCTACTATTAAATAAAGAATATTCTCACTTTTTCGAGACATATACTTCAACCCCTTAATGAATAAATCTATAATATAATAATTCTATAGTAAAATAAAATTTCCTTCTTTTTCCTGAAAAAATATTACAAAATATTAAACTAATTGCTTTAATAGTTTAATCCCTTCCTTATAGTACTCATTCACTACATCATAAGTCCAACTACATATAACTAGACCACAATACAATAAATAAAAATTTATTTTTTCGTTATTTGTATCTTTATCATCAAAATATTTATTATATCCTCTATAAAAGGCTGTTTTATAACTTTTGCTCTCTAAAAAATATTTATGATAAAGTGTAGCTATATCTTGGTCTTTATCCCAAGGAATGCACTGTTCAAAGTCTAAAACTCCAGATAATCTCCATCTCCCATCTGCCTTTTTAACTAATACATTCCTACCATCGAAATCATTATGGGATAGTCTAGATACACTGACATTATCTATTAGATGATAACTATCTCTTAACTTTTTAGCTGCTTTCCTTTGTAGCTTTATATCAGGTAATTGTTGTTTTAATAAATTATCTAAAGTTCTTTCGCATCTTCTTACAAAAACTTTTCTATAATTTTTTATATTTTCTATACTTTTTCCGTGTCTATTCCAATTACCAAAAAAATCGAATGTTTTATAACTATGTATTTTCCCTAATTCAATACCCATTTCTTCAAGTATATGTAATTGATCTAATATATCCATTTCTTTTCTAACCTTATCAAAAACCTTCCCTTTTATGTACTCTGTTATTAACCATTCTGTTCCATCTTTTAGTTTTCCATTAGCAATTATTTTAGGACTCTTAACATCGCTTTCAGTTAACAAATTTAAAGAAGCTATTTCTCTATTACGCCTATTTTTTTTATAATATAATTTAAAAACCACAGAATTATTAAATCTATCAGTTACAAGATATACTAGATGCCTATCTAGTTGATGATTTCCGATAGGTGTAACCTTAACTTCTTTATTTAATATGTTCTCAACTTTTTCTTTAATCTGAGCATCAGTATACTTTAACATAATGACCTCCTGATAGTTAAGTAATATTATAATTAAATATTTATCTTTATTTCATAATTTTCTGAATTAATTTTATTATAAAAAGGGAAGATATAAGTTATACCTTCCCCTTTCTTTCTGGTGCCGAGGGCGGGATTCGAACCCGCACGGAGTGTATCCACTACCCCCTCAAGATAGCGTGTCTGCCTATTCCACCACCACGGCATTTTAAGGTTGTTAAATCATTATAACCTTAAAGAAATTTAATGTCAAGTATATAAACTTAGTTACTTATTTTGTAACTCTTCAGGAATAAACCACTTATCTATGTTATTGTAAATATTATAGGATTTTGGATTAATATCTCCTTTAATCCTATTATTCACTAAAAGTGCACTATTTTTAAAGAATAGACTTACATAGGGTAAATCTTCTTTTATTAACTTGCTAATCTCTTCATACTTTTCTTTCTTTACTTGTCTTGATTTAGCTCTGAAGGCGCTTTCTAAAAGATTATCCATTTTTTCATTTTTATAATTTGTAATATTATTTTCAACTAATTTTGAATGGAATGCAAAAGATAAATCAGGTACTATTGAAAGATCCCAACTTAATAATGCCATTTCATAGTCTCCATCTTTCACTTTATTTTTTATTTCATTCCACTGCTCAATTGCTTCTTTTTCAGTGATATCTTTATTCTTATTTTCACCTAATTTTTCAATTTCTACTTTTATGCCTATATTTTCTAAATCTTTCTTTATCATATTAGCAGTTTCAAACCTTAATTTGTTATAAGAATTTGTTAATAATTTTATACTTAATTCCTTACCATTTATATCTTCATATATTTTATCATCATCTGTATCAGACCAACCATCAGCTTCTAAAATTTCTCTAGCCCTTTTAGCATTATATCCATAAATAACGGATTTATCTTTTAAAAGCCATGAATCCGGATATATAGGTGTATCTACTTCAGTTGAATGGCCTAAATATACTTTTTTAATTATCGATTGAGTATCTATAGCATAGGCTATTGCTTTTCTTAGATTTTTTCCCTTTTGACCTTTAAATATTTCTTTATCAAAATTGAAACCTAAAAATTCATATTCTTGTGTTATAAATTCATATATTTCTATATTTTTACTTTCAAAATACTTTTCCCAATCAACTCCAGAAGCTAAGGATAAATCAATATTGCCTGCTTCAAATGATGTAATAGATAATTCTTTGTCAGATAAAATATTACCTGTTATATTTTCTATATAAGGTTTTCCTTGCCACCAATTATCATTTGCAGTTAGCCTAATGTTTTTAAGTTTATTATATTCAACAAACTTATAAGGCCCTGTTCCTATTGCTTTTTTAATATAATCTTTATTTAAAGCATTTTTATATGTTGAAAACTGATGTTTAGGTATAATCGGGAATGTTAAACTTTCTAATGCGTTACTATAACTTTTATTAAAATAAATTTCAATATTATAATCATCAATAATGCTAACATCTATTATATGTTGTAAATTTTTTATATCAGATGAATCTAATGCTCCAACTAACATATCATTATAGAGACTATTACCCCTCATTAAAGTATCAAATGTAAATTTTACATCCTCTGCATTAAATATTTCACCATCATGCCAAGAAACATTTTCTTTTAATTTAATAGTTATTCTTCTTCCTGTATCATCTATATTATAATTTTCTGCAAGTATCCCTTTTACATTGTGATTATTGTCAAATTCAAATAAACCTTCATAAATTAGTTTATTAAAATAATATAAACTCTTATTATTATTTAATAAAGGGTTTAAAGTATCAACATATGAAATAGGTACAACTAATTCTCCACCATAAGCAGGGGTATAATTTTTCTCTTCTTGTTTTTTATCTTCTTTATCGTCTTTAACTGGTTTATTATTAGCTTCACATCCTACCACAGAAAAAAACATTACTACTATTAATAATAAAGCAGTTATTTTTTTAATTCCCAAAGTAATTCCTCCTTAAGCTATATCATTTTTACTAACTTATCATTATCTATAATCCCTGGTATTCTTCCTCTCTTAGCTACAGGTTTCCCTTCAACTTCTTTTATATCCATTGTCATATCAATTGCTTTAGCCCCTGATATGTAACTTCCAACACCAAATGCATCTGCTCCTGCTTTTTTAAGTATTTCTATTTTTTCAGGTTTTAATCCTCCTGATACAAATATTTTAACCCAATTAAAACCGTTAATATCTAATTTAGCTCTTAATTCTTTGATTAATTCCTTTGTAACTCCTCCTCTTTCACTAGGAGTATCTATTCTAACTCCATAAAGGTTTTCACCTAATTCATTTGCTATTCTTAAAGCTTCCTCTACTTCGTCTTTAAAAGTATCTATTAAAACTATTCTTTTATGGTCCTTTGGCATAATTTCATCATATGCTTTAGCCACCTTTAAAGTATCTCCAGCAATTAAAAATGATGCATGGGGTAAAGTCCCTGAAGGTTCTTCTTTTATAAATTTTGATGTTAATATATTACTTACCGCACTAGCACCACCTATCCTAGCAGCTCTTTCCATAACAGGTGCTACTGCTGGGTGAAGATGTCTCGTTCCAAAGCAAACAAAATTCTTTTCTCCACAGGCTTCCTTTACTTCTTTTGCTGCCGTGGCCCAACCACTAGGACTTGCTAAACAACCTAATATTACAGATTCATATTTTCCGAATTCCTTATAAGGACCTTTTATCCTTACTAAAGTATCCTTAGGTCCGAATTCTTCTCCTTCTTCTAATGCCCACATTTCTATATTTTTATCCTTTAATATATTTTTTATTTCTTCTATTCCAACTAATATTCCACTTTTCCTTGCGAAAATTTCTGCTGTAACTTCTTTATCGCCAATTTCCATATAATTAAGTATATCTAAGGTTCTTAAAAAGTAAATATCAGTAGTAGCTCCATTAAGTATCTCTTCTTCATTAGCAGAAAATAGTTTCCTATTTTCTGTGTCTATTTTTAAATTCTTTACATCATTTAAGTTTTTAAGATCTTTCATAAGTTTCATCCTTTCTTGTTATACTAACTTGTCCAAACATATTTTTAATTCTTTTTAAAATGACATTACAATCTATTATAACAAACTTTTCATTAACATATTAGTCCAAATTAAAATAAATTATTAATTTCTATAAATTTTTTTATATATGCTATAATTTCTAGTTACCTTTTCTAGATATTTATCTGTCTCTTTAAAAGGAATCTTTTCTAGTTCTGTCCCATTTTTACTATATTTTTCATTCTTTAACCACTTATTAACGTTTCCACTTCCTCCATTATATGCTGCTAGTACTAAATAAATATTATTATCAAACTGTTTAGTAAGTTTATTTACATACCAACAACCTATTTTAATATTAACCTTAGGATTAAAAAGCATTTCTTCATTATAATCTTTAATTCCAATTTCTTTAGCAGCCCATGCTCCAGTAGCAGGCATTATTTGCATTAGTCCTAAGGCACCTTTATTAGATTTTGCATTAGGATTAAAATTACTCTCTGCTTTAATCATTGAAGCTATTAATAAATAATCCACTTTATATTCCTTAGAATATTTTTTTATTTCACTTTCATATTTTATAGGATAGAGAATTTCACCTATCTTTTTATAATTAATAAGTGCAATAAAAATCATAGTTACAAGTAATAGCAAAAATATTTTTCTTTTAATAACTGCACTCGGCAAAATAATCCCCCCAAAACTTTATAATTCCTGTAATAACTTTTTTATCTTCTCTATTAATAAGATTTTAGTATCTGTATTATATATCACTACATCAGCTTCATTAATCTTTTCATTTAAAGGTTTCTGTGCTTTTATTCTTTTTATAGCACTTTCCTTATCTAGATTATCTCTCTTCATTAGTCTATCTAATTGTTGATTTTCATAGGCATAAACTAACCAAATCTCATCAAAATTAATACCCTTTCCTTCTAATTCTTTTCTAGTTTCTAATAATAAGGGGATATCTAAAAAAACAACCCTATATTTTTCTAAATATTCATTAGTTCTTTTTTTTATTGTTTTTATTATATTAGGATGAATTATTTTATTTAACTTTAATCTTAGTTTATCATCTTTAAATATAATTGAGCCGAGTTTTTCTCTGTTAATAGATAAATCACTATTAAGTATTTCTTTCCCAAAATTTTTTACTATTTTTTTATATGCAGGTTTATTAACTTCAACTACTTCCCGTGATATTTCATCTGCATCTACTACAGGATAATCGTTAGATTTTAAATATTTAGAAACTGTACTCTTTCCTGAAGCTATTCCTCCTGTTAAACCTATAACTTTATTTTGTTTCATACCAATTATCACCTATATTCATATCAACCTTTAAAGGCACATTAAGCTTAATAGCATTTTCCATCAAATTTTTAAGTAGATTTTTCACTTCATCAATTTCATCATTATGGGTTTCTATAATTAATTCATCATGAACCTGAAGTATTAGCTTAGATTTCATATTTTTATTCTTTAGCTCATTATAAACTTTAAGCATTGCTATTTTTATAATATCAGCTGCACTTCCCTGTATAGGTGTATTCATAGCTGTTCTTTCCCCAAAACTTCTTACATTATAATTTCTATTATTTATCTCTGGTAAAAAACGTCTTCTATGAAGTATAGTCTTAACATATCCATTTTTCTTTGCTTCTTTCACTATATCATCCATATATTTTTTTACTTCTTTATAATTTTCAAAATACTTATCTATATATTTCTTAGCTTCTTTTCTACTAATTCCTAAATCTCTAGATAAGCCATAATCACTAATTCCATAAACAATTCCAAAATTAACAGCTTTTGCTCTACTTCTCATTAAGGAAGTTACTTTTTCCTTATCAACATCAAAAACTTCTGATGCTGTTTTTGTATGAATATCCTCATTATCATAAAAAGCATTTTTAAGTTTAAAATCATCAGAAATATGGGCTAATACTCTTAATTCGATTTGTGAATAATCAGCATCTACTAAAGAATAATTTTCATCTCGAGCAGTAAATACTTTTCTAATTTTTCTTCCTTCTTCTGTTTTTATAGGTATATTCTGAAGATTAGGTTCAGTACTACTAATCCTTCCTGTCGCTGTTATTGTCTGATTAAAGCTTGAATGTACCTTTTTCGTTTCACTATCTATTACATTTAATAGCCCATCAATATAGGTATTTTTTATTTTAACTATTTGTCTATATTCTAATATTTTTTCTATTACTTCATGCTTACCTTTAAGTTTTTCTAATACAGAAGCGCTTGTTGAATATCCTGTTTTTGTTTTTTTAATAGGTGGTAAATCAAGCTTTTCAAATAGTACCTTTCCTAACTGTTTAGGAGAATTAATATTAAATTTTTCTCCTGATAAAGCATAAATTGATTTTGTTAAATTATCTATTTTTTCTTGAAATTCTTTTTCTAGACTTTCTAACTTTTTAATATCAACTTTAAAACCATTAAACTCCATATCGGCTAAAACTTTAATTAGTGGCATTTCTATATTATTAAAAAGATCTACCATATCATATTCCTTAATTTTTTCCATAATTAGTTTTTCTATCTTTGAAATAACATTCACCTTAGTACAATGATATTCTGCTAACTTTTCTATTTCTAAATCTGTAAATTTCTTTTTCTTTTTACCTTTTCCTAAAAGTTCTTCTTCATCCTTTATCTCTATATTAAGGTATTCATTACATAAAGATTTCAAATTATAATTATTTTGAGTTGGATTTATTAAGTATTGTCCTATAACGCTGTCAAAATATATACCATCAAGTTCTATATCATTTCTAAGTAATACTAAAATATCTGTTTTTATATTATGTCCTGACTTTTTAATTGAATTATCTTTAAAAATCTCTTTAAACGAATCTATAAAGCTACTAAATTTAATATTTTCATCAAAATCAATATAATAAGAATCATTTTCACTTACCTTTATTGTTATTCCTATTACTTTATCCTTTAGTGGGTTTTCGCCTTCTATTATAAATTTAAAATAAAACTTTTTATTAACTAATATTTCCTTTTTTACATTTTCAATATTAGATTCTTTAGAAATAATATTAAATTTTGTACCTAGCTTTTCTTTTTTCTTTTCTATGACTTTTTTATCTATTTTATTTAAAAGACTTTTAAATCCTAACTTTTGATATAAGTCATATAATCCTTCTTCATCAGGCTTTTCTAATCTTAATTTAGTTATATCCACATCTATAGGCATATCAGTCACTATAGTAACTAATCTTTTACTCATAAAAGCTTGAGGTTTATTCTCTATTAATTTTTCCTTTAATTTTTTTCCAGAAACCTCTTCAATATTTTCATAAACTTCTTCTAAAGTATTGAATTTCTTTAATAACTTAATCCCAGTTTTTTCTCCAACTCCGGGAACCCCAGGAATATTATCTGACTTATCTCCCATAAGAGCCTTAAGGTCAATAAACTGCTTTGAAGATATTTCATATCTATTATACATTTCTTCTTCATCATACACTGATAAATTAGTTATACCTCTTTTAGTTATTAAAACTTTAGTCTTTTCACTTACTAGTTGTAAATAATCCTTATCTCCAGTTACTAAAATAACTTCAAAGTCATTTTTCTCACCAATTTTTGCTACTGTACCTACTATATCATCGGCTTCAAAACCCTCATATTCTAATCTATTAATATTTAACTTATCTAAAACATCCTTTAATATTGGAAACTGCATTTTCAATTCATCAGGTGTTTTCTTTCTTCCTGCTTTATAATCTTCATACTCCTTATGTCTAAATGTTGGGGATTTTAAATCAAATGCTACACTAACATAATCAGGATTATGTTCATCTAATATTCTATAAAGCATAGTTAAAAAACCATAAACTCCATTAGTATGTATTCCATCTTTAGTTTTTAAAGGTGGTAATGCATAAAACGCTCTATGTAATAGACTGTTTCCATCTATAAGCATTAACTTATCCTTTGACAAAATTATCAACTCCTTAATTTACTTCTTTTAGTATTTGTTTTTTAAGTCAAGAAAATCCTCATATTTAAGTATATAGCAAAAAATATTTATAGTAAATAGGTTTAATAGCTAACATAAAAAAACCAGTGAATACTCTCACTGGCTTTTTATAAGTTTAATACTTATATATTACATTTACCTTTGCTTTTATTTCTAACTCTCCACCCTCTATAGGAGTTATATTGCTTTTTAACTCAGCTGAGTTATAATATCTATCGACAGAATATGAAACACTTGAAGATTCATTTATTTTATAAGGCTTTCCTATTTCAACATCTACGGTTTCTGCTAATGCTTTAGCTTTCTTTTCAGCGTTTTTAACTGCCTTTTTTAAAGCTTTTATATAATATTCTTCCCTTTTATTAGTTCCAAATCGAATATTTCTTATATGATTTGCTCCTTTATCAGACACTTTATCTATAATGGTACCTACTTTTTCTATTTTATCTATTGTTATCTGAACTTCATTAATCACTCTATATCCTATTATTTCATTAGTTCCATCTTCTTTATTATATTTTCTTAATGTGTGTATATTATATTTAATAGTTTTTATTGAGTCATCCTTTAAACCTTCATTTTTAAGCGCTTTAATTATATTTTCCATCTTTTCCTTATTTTCATTTTGCGCTAGATTACTTTCTTTATTTTCTGTTTCTATACCAATATTTAAATAAGCTATATCAGGTTTTATCTTTACTGTAGCTTCTCCATTTACATTTATTGTATTAACCTCTTTTTCATCCGCTAAAACTACTTCATTAGAACTAAAATTTCCTGCTAAAAAGCCAACTCCCAATAAAAGTATAATTACTAATGTAATACATAAAGTCTTTATCTTATACATTTAACCCCTCCTAGGATTTATTTACTAAATACCTTCTTATAAGTATAAAAATGACTAAAAGAGAGCCTATTAAAATTAATAAAGGTGATATAGTTATTAAACCTATAATTATTCCTTCTATTCCTTTAGTAATTAAATTTACAGTTGATATAAAGCCCTCTTTAGCTTTAAACCATATTCCTTTATCAAGTGATTTTATTTCATTATTTAAATATTTAACCTCTGTAAGCTCAATATTTATAGTTGACATACTTACTAATCTATCCCAGTTTTTTATAGTCCCTGTATATCTATCTATTTCTTTTCTTATTCTCCTTAATTCATTTTCAATTTGTAATATATCTTCTATTTTATCTGCTTTTTTTAGTATTTCTCTTAATCTTTCTTCTTGTATTTTTAAATTTTTTATAGTATTTTTAGTATCAAAATATTGATTTGATATATCATTTCTAGTAACCCTTTTTGTATTTATCTTTCCTAAATTATCTAAATATTTAATAGTATCATCAAATTTTTCTTCAGGTACTCTAAGAGTCAAATTAGCTTTTTTAAGTTTATCTTCACTATCTTTAGTCCTATAATCAATATCATAACCAGATCGGACATTTTCCACATATCCATTAGCTTTTGTTATATAGTTATTTATTTTTTCTAAAGTATTATCATAGGATTTTATTTCTATTTGTAAATAAGCCTCTCTAATGATTTTTCTATCTGTGTTTATATTTTTCATATTATTATCATCCGATGTTAAATTTATTCTTTTTTTAGATTCATTTTTATTTTCATTTTGAGTAATGCTACTATTTTCAGGAGCGGCTTTATCGTAACTAAATTCTTCATTCTTTGCCCCTTGCATTAATTTATCATTATTTAAATAATTATTATAAAGTGTTACTGACATTAAAATTACTACTAGCCCTGCTGCTAATCCCATAAAGGGTTTAAACTTTATTTTTCTAGAAGTCTTTTTCTCACTTTCTAATTTACTTCTTAATTCTTTTTTATAATTTTTAGGTAACTCTACCTCTTCTTCTTTTTTTATATGATTTAATATTTTCATCATTTCTTTATATTCTTTCCTACACTTACTACATTCTTTTAAATGTTTTTCAAATTCATTCTTTTTATTTTTATCTAACATTCCATCTATATAAAGTGACATTTCTTCTTTAAAATCTTTACATTTCATTTTATCCCTCCTTTCTACTAATTAGACGAGTAAATCATTGTTTTGTTCCATTTGTTTAATAATTATTTCCTTTAGGTTATCTCTTCCTCTTTTAATTCTTGATTTTACCGTTCCTAAAGAACAATCTAATATCTCTGAAATTTCTTTATAAGAAAATTCTTGAATATCTCTTAAAATAATAACCGTTTTATGTATTTCATCTAACTTATTAATAGCACTTTGTACAAATTCCCTAGTTAGTTTTTTATCTAATATCTCCTTTGGATCGGTAATTGATAAATCGGTAATTTCTCTTTTAATCTCACCTTCCTCAGTTTGTATTGATTGATCTAGTGAGTAATTTTTTTTATTTTTCTTGATAAAGTCTATACATGTATTAACAACTATTCTATATAACCAAGTGGAAAATGAAGATTTATGATTAAATTTCTTTATTGATTTAAAAACCTTTATAAAGGCCTCTTGAGAAACATCCATAGCATCATTAGGATCTTTCAACATTTTAAGTGCAATATTATATGCCCTTTTTTCATGATTTTCTATTAATTTTTCAAAGGCATCGATATCTCCTTTTTTACATTTTTTAATTAATTTATATTCTACTTTCAATAATTTCACCCCTTTCTTAAACTCCTATTATCCATTAGACTTATTAAGTATATAAAAAGTTCCATATTTATTCAAAAAAACTTCCTGAAAGTTCAGGAAGTTTTTATAATATAATTTTACCCTTATATTTACTTTTTATCTATAAAAATTTTAGTTAAATACTCATTCTTTTCAATACTAACCATATTTTCAATAGTTTTTAACTTTATATATCCTTCTCCGTTAATATATTTTATATCTACTTTTTCAAAATTTAAATAAATAAACTGATTTTGATAAGGATTTTTAACTAATATCTTACTAGGTATATAAATATCATCTTCTATAATTTTTGATTCGAATATATTATCCTTATAATACACTAGAGGTTCTTTTGTAAGTTCTATATGCTTATCATAAGTAAATACATTCATAGATAACCCCATCTTATTTTTTAAAGAATTTAAATCTATAAAAGGCTTTCCTTTATATTTTTTAATAACTATAGATTTATTATCCTTTGTATTTACACTAATTTTATTATTTAATAAATCTACATTTAAATCTAGAGCTTTAACCATAGGAAATAATGAAAATTTTGGTTCATTAGTTATATCAGCAATCTCTCCTATTAATAATTTATTATTTAATAATAAATATGTAAAGTTTAAATCTATAGTTTGATTTAAATTATCTAACTTAAAACTACCCTTAAATAAATCTGTTATATCATCTAATAGAATATAACTTTTATTATTAATTATTTTATGAGATAATCTGTATCCATCAAAGATACTATATTGCTCTTTATTATATATATTAACACTAAAAAAATTACTTAAAGCCTTTTTATTAATGTAAAATTTATTATTATCCTTTATTATATCATTGCTTACATACCTACCATTAATAAAAAATACCCAATTATTAGAAAAAACTACCCTTTGCTTATCAACTAAACTATTTAAAAAATTTATCCTTTCTAAACCTATAGTTGATTCAAGATTTTCCTTTTTAAGTGAATTATTTATCTTAGATTCAATGTCATTTATTTTTGTGTAGTTATCCCTTTCTACTACAATAATAGAATTCTCTCCAAAAGTATCCCTTTGAATCTCTATGGGATTATACTCTACAACTACTGGGGTATTTAAATTTACAGTTTTATAAAGTTCTTGAACATCCCTTTCAAACATTCTTATACATCCACCTGAAGCATATGTTCCTATTGATTTTGGATTACTATTACCATGAATACCATAATGTTCTTTAAAACCTAACCATCTACTTCCTAAGGGATTTAACACACTACCTCCAGGAATATTTTTCTTTTTATAATAAGGATCTACTACTTTATTTATTAACCTATACTCTCCTAAAGGAGTTTGACTTACTGCTTTTCCCACCGCTACAGGATACTCTTTTACAACTTTTTCATCTTTTATTAAACTTAATTTCCTAAATGGAATATTAACTAATATTTTATCCTTTGTATCATACTCCATTGCTAAACATACTTGGTTTATTAAAATTAACACAATTACTAAAACCATAATTACTATTTTCTTTTTCATAAACATCCTCCCTAATTTAACAAGTCATTTTATATTTATTTAAGTAAAAATTACTTTATGCACATGTAACACAATTGTTAAAAAAAGGACTTGCCTTATTAATTTTTTAATAAGACTTGACTAAATATAATATTTTATGGTAATATTATATTTGCCTTAAATAAGCCGAAGTGGTGGAATTGGCAGACGCGCCGGACTCAAAATCCGGTGAGGTTTACCCCTCGTGTGGGTTCGAGTCCCACCTTCGGCACCAATAGAAAAAGATTCCAACTCTTTAGTTGGAATCTTTTTTATTATTCTATGACATTTTAAAATTACTATCTTTTTTTATTAAATCCTATATTTATAATAAATCTTTTATTTTAGTATCCTTTAATTCCTCTAAAATTACATAAAACCATTCTTTTATCTTTTCATGTTTTACTTTTAAATCTTTATTATCTTTAATGAAATAAAAATCTTTAAGCTTATATACAATATCCTTTGGCAAATCATAGTATATATACCTAGTATTAAAATTATATCTAAAAGGCTTATATTTAATTCTTAAAACCTCTAATAATGGTTTTAGTGAAAAGTTTTGATAAAAGGATATAGCTTCTATATAATTTTCTCTATTAAGTTCTTTTTCTATTAAGATTTGATATATTTTAAATAAACTTTCTAAATTTTCGATTCTTGATTCTAACTTTCTAGAAAATTTATCTTTATCTATTGGTTTAATTTTACATACATTCTTTTTATCAAAATGTATGTATACTTCATTATGTATTTCTTTTTCTAAAAATTTTTCTGAACTGCTATGTTTTAATGCACAAATTTCTATTATTAAAAATCTACTTACTCCCTTTAGTTTATAAGCCTTTTGATATGCTCCCGGTGACAATGGTTGAGATGATAATAAACTATACTCTATTGGTGCTAACATTTCTAGTTCTCTGTCTATATATTTAAATACCTCTTTAGTCTTTTCATCTTCTACATTTATCACTATATCAATATCTGACCACATATCTAAGCGATTAAAAGCTGCAGATCCACACTCCCACATTCCATAAACAAACTCTAACGGTTGTAATGTATTAAAAATTGTATTTAAAATTTCCTTTCTTTCTAGCCCCTTCATAAAAATCCCCCTCATTTCTATTCGGTTTATTATATCTTTTGAAAAATTTACATTCACTATAATATAACTGTCTTTATATCATCACTAAATTATAGTGTTTTCTGGTTTACTATTCTCTAGTTATCAATCCTCCTATCCCCAAAAGTATTATTTTCATTCCCCCATTCTATAATTGAAACCCGCTAATAATTTTTGTAATTTTTATAAAATATTTACTAATAAAATAAAAAATTTTTTAGCTATAATAAAAGCTTCTATTAGGATTTAAACAATTTTTATAAGTCTCCCCTCGTTAACTATATCTTTAAATATCTTATATCCATTTATAGAAAACTTTACTAATGATAAAATCCCCCTTCGTTTTTCATTAGTAGTTGATTTCTAAATCAGGTAGCGTAGCATATTTTGGTATCATTCTCATCTTTTAAAATTTTTAACTCCGCAGCATATGACTGTTTAGTCATATGACTTTGTAGTCATATGATACCATAGTAATTTTCTAATGTCAAATTCTTCTATTACTCCATTTATTAATTGATATATCTTTCTATACTTGGTATGATGTAGTAAATATATTTTTATGAAAAAATGTAATTTTTCTAATATAAAACAAGACAAAATATCTTTTATAAAAAAAATAAAAAAGGAGAATAATATGACACATAAGATTGGAGTTTCTGGTAGTACTATACTCTCAAATCCAGATAAATTCGAGGATTTATTTTTAGAAAAAACAGATCATATTGAAATCGGAGAATTTCCAGATGAAATAGCAGTTAATCATTTTTTAGACTTATGTAAAGAAAAAAAACATTCCTTTGGCATCCATTATATCGTAATGAAAGTAAATATGATTTGCTTGAAAAAGTACAATATGAACCTAAATATGCATGGGAGCAGTTAGAACTTGAAGCTAAAAAAATGTCTGCTTTAGGAGCAGATTACATACTTGTTCATTTTCCATATTTTAAACAC
Source organism: Bacillota bacterium (assembly GCA_009711765.1). Lineage (GTDB taxonomy): Bacteria > Bacillota > Clostridia > Tissierellales > MES13 > MES13. The sequence continues at coordinate 70,799 of VEND01000074.1, forward strand.
CAAATATCTGGTAATGCTAATAAATTAATTAAAGAAGGTTTAAAAAAATTAGCGGTTATACAACAAAAGTATTCAATTCCAATAATCTGTGAACCTAAGTTAGGATATAATCGTTCTACAGCAGGTATAAATTATCTTCATACTTTTCCTATAGAAATATGGAATAAATATAACATAAAAATATTTAGAGTTTCCCCATTTTTTTGAGAGTAGATGAAAAGTTTGTTGTGGATAAGTAAATTAGGAGCAATATCTTTATTAACAGATTTGATTTTTTTGCATAAAAATAAGCAAAACAGCCCATTGTTTTGGTATAATGAATTTGTCTAAGAAACAAAAACCAAACAAGAGGGGCGATTTCACTTATGTTTAATTATAGCAAACTTTCATACCAAATTAAAAGGAAATTATCAACTTTTTCAAAAAAAGTTATTAAAGACATTTCAAGATCTAAAGCTAAATTTGTTTTTCAAATGATTTATGGGTTCTTAGAAAGCAATTCTGTTCACTTAAGTAATATATCAAGAGGTTTAAATGAGAATATTTCCTTAAAAAAGACTATTGATCGTCTTTCTAGAAATCTAAAGAATTTTGATGAAGCTTTTAAAATAAATGAAAACTATATTAAAGAAATTA